>DATEWL010000001.1:0-2640 GCA_035258025.1 Candidatus Acidiferrum sp.
ATCTCTTGATAGCTGTCGTCCTTCGCATCGGACTTCTGAATCTTGCGGCCATCTGTAACCAGGGCTAGCTTGCGATTCTGGTCGTCGGTAAGGTCGACTTCCGGATTCTTCGGATCTTTCTGCGTAAGCGTTAGGGAGTTCGCCGGCGAGATCGCGTTCTGCGTACGCAACCGCTCCTCGTCGCTCTCTCCACCTCGATTCCCGCCAATTCCGCCGTGGCCACCAATAGGAAAGCCGCCAATGCTCACGCCGCTGCCGCTTCTCGATCCGCTTGCTCTGCTTGCGCTGGCGTCTTGCATTTTCTTTCTAGGGTCGTCGCTCTCGTCTTGGTTAAGCCTCCATTGACCAAGGATGGAAGTCCGGGTTTCAGCCCGCGGCTGCGGATTTGGCTGGCTGGCCGTCGAAGAGGGCGAAGCCTGCGGCTGCGCGGCCGGCAACGGTCCAGCAGGCGCTTGTGCGCATAGAGAATCAGGAATGATGAGTGCAGCCACAACCAGAATGACAAAAGTCAGAAAAATGGATGATCTTGGAGACTTCATGTCGGCCCCTTGCCAATGTTTGTAATTCCCATTTCGAGCGAGGAAAGTTCCGCTGTTCTTCTGAGGATCAAAGTTTTCATTTGCGCAAGAAAAAGCACATAAAAAGACCGGCCTCAGGCATTTGTAAGCCGATGGTTAAGATCAAGGATGCGGGGCAAAAGGGCGAGCGCGCCGAGTTCGCGGAAACGCGCAGCGCGTTTGCGGTACTCAAATGTTCCCGGCGGCAATATCGCCATGAAGGGAACATGCGCATCGCGAGCCGCAAGGGCGTCATCAACGTTATCACCGACGTAGAGCGCCGTGCGAGGATCGCGCCGGCCAAGAATTTTCAGCAGGCCATCGGGATGTGGTTTTTTTCGCTTAACGTCGTCCATTGTGATGACGCTTCGAAAATGCCTCGTGGCGGGCCAACGGTCAAACGTATAAGAAAATTCCCGCCGTGTACGGCCAGTAAAAAGATTCAGCTCGAAACGCCGCGCCCAGCGCTCGATCTGCCGCGCCGTAACCACCAGCTTTTCCTGGCGGACATTGCCCCTCTTGCCGTTTTTGCCCCAATAAAATTGTTGGAATGCCTCCCGAGCCTCCCCATAGGTTGTAGGCCGCCCGAGCGCGGTGGCCCAATTCGACACCATGTTCCAATCATCGTTGTTACCAGGTTTGCTTTTCCATTTGTGCAGCTCGGACCATGTCACTCGCTTGCCAGTTAGAAAACGCATCGTTTCAAGCCCGGAAAGCCAATATGAACAGCGAACGTCGACCAACACGCCGTCCACATCAAAGATTAGGATTTGTGGCACAGCAGGAAGTGTCTTGCGGCCACGTGTCGACGGCGTGGCTCTCCCGGTGAATGGGGCTGGCACGGCACCTCGCTAAAATACTGAATCGAACTTTTCGTTCCAAATGCTTGTGATCTGACACACAAAGTGTCGCCGCTCCGCACCTCACGGTCAACCGGTACTGTTTTCTTCACGTCAGATAGCGAAAATCGGAAGCCCCGGCAAAGGAATCTTCGTGGACTCTTTGCCTTTGATTGGAGGGGAGGTGCCAAACATTCACTGCATTATTTCAGAGGTGCCACGGTTTCGGCGGCATTGCGCGCTTCCACGCGGCGCACCACGTAAATCTCGAGAAGTTGGTCCAGTTCCTGTGGCCGAATCGGTTTGCTGAGATAGCCATCCATTCCGCCGGCCATGCATTTCTCTCGATCCCCTTTGATGGCATGCGCCGTCAAAGCGACCACGGGCTGGTGGAGTCCGCCGCCTTTCTCTCTTTCTCGAATTACGGCGGTCGCCTCGATCCCGTCCATCTCGGGCATCTGGACATCCATCAGCACAAAGCCAAAACTTCCCTTTTCCAAAGCCTGCAGCGCCTCCAAACCGGTTCCAGCCACGACGACCCGGTGTCCTCTCTTTTCCAGTAAACGTACCACCAAGCGCTGGTTGACCAGATTGTCCTCGGCGAGCAGCACGCTCAAGTAAGCTTCCGGTTCCCGCGCATCCTGCAAAGAGAACCGGGTGATCAGAGGAATGGCTCCGTCGTGCTCACGAGCTCCGAGCACGCGGGCCACGGCTTCGCGCAATTCTGATTGGCGGATGGGCTTCAACAGGTATGCGGACACTCCCAGTTCCTGGCAACGTGCAGCGTCGCCCCGATGGCCGGCCGAGGTGAGCATCATGATCGTGGCCGTGGCCAAATCCGGCCTTTGCCGGATTTGTTCAACCAGCGCGAAACCGTCCATATCCGGCATGTGCATGTCGGTCAAAATCAGGTTATAGGGATCGCCAGCTTCACGGGACGCGGACAACTGCGCCAGGGCGGCCGAGCCTCCGTTCACCAAGGTCGGCTTCATTTGCCAGCGCGTCAGCATTCCCTCGAGAATCCGGCAGTTGGTGCGATTGTCATCTACGACCAAAACCTTAACGCCGCGCAAGACCTCCGGCGGCGCGACCGTTCCCAATTTAATTTCCTTCGCGTCCGCCGCACCCAGCCGAACCGTGAAGTGAAACTGGCTTCCCCGCCCCATTTCGCTCTCCACCCAAATCTTGCCGCCCATCATTCGCACCAGACGCGTGGAAATGGTCAGTCCAAGTCCGGTTCCCCC
>DATEWL010000002.1:0-5279 GCA_035258025.1 Candidatus Acidiferrum sp.
GGCGCAGGTGACGAGCACGAGCCGATAGTTCTCGCTGGGCTTCATGGAGTTCTCTCCGGAAATTCTTTCTAATGCTTTCGTCTTCCCAGAACTGGGAATAGAATACGACGGTATGAGCGCTTCTCCCATGATGAACGCAAGTCCT
Source organism: Candidatus Acidiferrum sp. (assembly GCA_035258025.1). Lineage (GTDB taxonomy): Bacteria > Acidobacteriota > Terriglobia > Acidiferrales > UBA7541 > Acidiferrum. The sequence continues at coordinate 146 of DATEWL010000002.1, forward strand.
ATCAAGTTCGGCACGTCCGGATGGCGCGGATTGATTGCCGACGATTTCACGTTTGCGAATGTGCGGCTGGCGGTGACGGCGATCGCGGAGCACGTGAATAGCAAGACGAAGAACCCGACGATTTTAGTAGGGTACGACACGCGATTTTATTCGGAGGAGTTTTCGCAGTTGGCGGTCGCGATTCTGCAGCAGCACAAGATTCGAACTTTGCTTTGCGAGACGTTCACGCCCACACCTGCCGTGGCTTACGAAATTCAGCGAGCGAAGCTGGATGGGGCGATCAACTTCACGGCAAGCCATAACCCGGCGCAATATCATGGGTTGAAATTTTCTTCGGCGGATGCCGGGCCGGCGTTGCCGGAGGTGACAAAAGACATTGAGGCGCGCGTGGCGAGAATCATCGCTAAAGACGGCGCGTATCCTACTTCGCCAGCCGTGCCCTCGGGCGGAGTGAAAACGGAGACAGTGAATCTTCGCGAGAATTATTTGAAGCGGCTGGGAGAGTTGGTGCGGTTCGACGTGCTGCGAAAAGCGAAGGTCAAATTCGTGACGGATGCGCTGCACGGTTGCGGTGCGGGATATCTGGATCGGGCGCTTTCGGAGCATGGCGTCGCAGTGCAGGCGATGCGGACGAATCGCGATTGCCTTTTTGATGGCACGGGGCCGGATGTCAGCGAAGAGAATCTGGCACCGTTGCGTAAGGCGGTTGTGGATTCGGGAGCGGCGGCGGGGTTGGCAACCGATGGTGATGCGGACCGGTTTGGAATGATTGACCGCGACGGGACGTGGATTCAGCCGAATCATATTTTGGCGCTGGTTTACGACTACATTGTGGAGACGCGCGCCTGGAATATGGCGGCGGCGCGGAGCGTGGCGACGTCGCAGTTGATTGATGCGGCGGCTACAGCGCATGGGCAGAAGACGTATCAGACGCCGGTGGGATTCAAATATATCGGGCAACTGATTCGCGAGGACAAGATTGCGTTGGGCGGAGAAGAGAGCGCGGGGTTGACGATTCGCGGGCATGTGCCGGAGAAGGATGGGATCCTCGCGTGTCTTCTTGTGGCGGAGATGATCGCTGCGCGGGGGGCTTCTCTGGGCGAGCAGGTGAAGCAGCTTTTTAAGAAAGTGGGACGGGAATTCTGGCCGGTGCGCGAAAATTTGCATTTGATCGACGAACAAAAAGCAAATGCGGTGAAGAAGGTGGCGGTGGACTCTTCGACACTGGTAGGGCGGAAAGTTGTATCGATTGACCGCACGGACGGCGCAAAATTCAGTTTTGAGGACGGATCGTGGATGTTGTTGCGGCTGTCCGGGACGGAGCCGCTTTTGCGCTTGTATGTGGAGGCAAATAGTGCGGCGGCTTCGGCGAAATTGACGAACGAGGCGACGAAGTGGGTATTGGAAAGCTGAAGAAGAAATTGAAGAAGGTGCCGGTCGAAGAGAAGATTCGGTCGCTGATGCGGCAGTATGGCCGCGGGCTTTTGGGCTTGCTTATGTTGGTGATGATTGTGCACGACGTTTTTGGGACGCACGGATTTTTGGCGATGCGGCGGACGCAGAACGAGATTCGTAAGGTGAAGGCGGATCTCGAGGCGTTGAGCAAGGAAAATGCGGCGCTGGCGCAGGAAGTGAAGGATCTCAATAGCGATCCTCGATTGATCGAGAAAATCGCGCGCGATGATTTGGGTTTGGCGCGGCCGGGCGAGATTATTATCAGGATTCCGCCGGGGCAGCAGCTGGAACAGAATCCCGTTGTGAAACGCTAGGCCGAGGTCTCGGTCCGGCTTATTTTCTACTGACTTACTCCCTATCGAAAATTTATTTTTAGATTGGCCAGCTAGGTCAATGCCGGCGCGGCAGCTGCCTTTTGCGCTTTTGCGTGGCGATTCTTCCAGCTGGTGCGCAGCAGCGAGAGAACTAGCATTGCAAGAAAAATGATGAGCAGGCCTATGCTGGCTTGAAGGACGCTGCATTTGTGCTTGGGAAGGATTGAGAATCGGCCGTAGACAAATTCAATATGCACCCAGTAGACGAGCAGCGAGGTTTTGCCGAGCTGGATGATGGGGCTGAATCCCATTTGAGCCAGGCCCCAACGGCACCAGGCGTAGACGCAAAACAAAATAATCAGGAGGATGCCGCACCGCATTAGGAAAAAATTCGGGCTGGTGTGCCAGTAGTCATAGACGGGATAGAGTTGAATCGGCGAGGTGTCAAGTTTGATGGAAAGGAGACAGGCAAGAATGCCTATCCCACCTAGGGCCGCAAAGCTAACGGCTTTGAAGCGCTTGGCGATGTTTGTGAATAGGAAGAAACCGACGGCTAGGCCGACGAACGCGAAAGCCGACCAGGGGAAGAGTGGGAAGAGCCAGTATTGAGGCTTGCCGAGCACGTGGACGCCGTTGACGTAGGACTCAAGCGGCCATGGCAGCCATAAGGGGCGATAGATGGTCCAGAGGAGCGGCGTCGCCATGGCTACAAGTGTCGAGCTGAGCAAGCCCGCGAAGATTCCGCGCGTTCGAGAGGCTGCGACGGATTGCGGAAGCGCGGAGGTGTTTGCAGGGCTGCGATCGGCGCTGAGCCAGCACAGAATGCCCATCAGCATCATCGAAAGGCCGAGAATGTTGAGGATATCGACGCGGAGCAGATCGGTCCATGGAACCCAGCGGTAGCCGAGAGCGTATTCCTGGACGCGGAAGAGCAGGCCGAGGACGAAAATTTCTGCGCCGCGGCGGATGGTTGTCTTCGCGATTTGGCTGGGCGTGGCGTCTTTTTCGCGGAGACGTTCCGTGACCAGCGCGAAGGAAATGCCAGAAAGAAAGATGAAGAGTGGGGCGGGGAGGGTGCCGAGGAGTTGGGACCAGACGAATACCGCGGAGTTTCGCGCTTCCGGGCTGAGCCAGGAGTCGTAGCAGTGCGTTTGAAACATTAGGACGCAGGCCAGGCCGCGCATCCAGTCGATGTAGGAGAGGCGTTTCATCGCTCGCGGCCGCTGCACGGAAAAATCATTTCACAGAAACCCGTCGGATTCGGCGTGGCTTTGGACTGGATTTGGGATGCCATGTGTCTGCGCTACAATCTCCTCTTTCTTTTGTGACTTTTAAGCAGCCAATTTGCCAGCGACGCGCCAACTCGGTGTCCTTCCCATGCTCGGCCTGTGGGCCGGGCTGTGCCTTACGGGAACCTTTTATGCCACCTGGCATGGGTATGGCGGCCGGGAATTCGCGGCCACGTTGACGGCATTTGCGTTCTTCTTTCTGGCGATGCTGCTTTTCGCGGCGCGCGGTGTTGCTGATGGGCTTGCGGCGCGCTTCGGGCCCGGCGGAGGCATCGCGTTGGGCGCCGCCGCGTTCCTTGCATACCTGATTTACGGGCTGGGGACAAATACTTTCAGCGTGGCGCGTGCTGGGGCTGTGGGATGCCTCGTGTTTGTGCCGATGGCGCTGACGGCGTCGGCGGAGCGCAAGCCGGGCGGGACTTGGCAGGATTTTTTGACGCTTGCGGGCGTCTGGGTGGCGGTGAAGTTTGGGCCTTCGCATTGGCTATGGCCTTATCCGGGCGGACGCCTCGCCTATGTATTGACGGTGCTGCTAGCAGTAAACGTTGCGCTGGCTGTGTTCGTTCTGTTGAGGCGGGTGGATGGGGTTGGCTACTCGATTGGATGGGGGCGGCGTTGGGGATTTTATGTGCTTGGGAGCTTTCTCGTGTTTGCCTGCATTGCCATTCCGCTTGGGACGGCGATGCATTTCATCGCGTTCGCGCCGCAGTGGCACGCTTGGTCTTCTTTGCTGTTCACTTCGCTGGGGATTTTCTTTTTTACGGCTTGGCCGGAAGAATTTCTTTTTCGCGGGTTGCTGCAAAATATGCTTTCGCGGTCATGTAAGAGCAATTTAGCAGGTTGGTGGACGGCGTCGATGCTATTTGGATTTTCGCATATTACGAACCTGGGATTTCCGAATTGGCGGTACGTGGTTCTCGCGTCGATCGCGGGGATTTTCTACGGCTGGACGTGGCGGAAAACGGGGTCGATCTTTGCGTCGGCGATTGTGCATGCATTGGTGGATGTGACTTGGCACTTCTTGTTCCGGACAGGGTGAACTGGTCCGGGAGAAACGAAGGCACGCTTGGGCCGTCTGTTGTGTTTAGAGTTGCAAACGGCCGGAACATAAGTCCTATTCGAACGTACTTACATGCAGTGGAGGCTCGCCATGGGAACGTTGCGGCAGGACGTGCAGTTTGCGCTGCGGATGATGCGCAAGAACCTGGGATTCACGACGGCGGCGGTGCTGTGCCTGATGCTGGGCATCGGAGCCACGACAGGGATTTTCACGGTGGTGAACGGCGTGCTGCTTCAGCCGCTTCCCTACGCGCATCCGGAGCAGCTCGTGCGCGTGTACACCGAGTTTCCAACGTTTCCGAACGGCGGACTGCACCGGTTTTGGACTTCGGGGCCGGAATTTATTGATTTGAAGCGCGACACGCACTCCTGGGCGACACTGGATGCGTGGGTTGCGGGTGGCGCGAATCTTGCCGGCAAAACGCAGCCAGTGCGGGTGACGGCGGCTTATTTGAGCGGCGGACTTCTGGAAACTCTGGGTGTGTCTCCGATTAACGGGCGTTTGATCTCGCAATCGGATGATGTGCCGGGAGCCGCGGTCGTTGCGGACATTTCCTACGGGACTTGGCAAAGCACTTTCGCCGGAGATCCAAACATTGTGGGCCGCGAAACGCGGCTGGACGGGCTGAAGTGCACGATCATAGGCGTCATGCCAAAGGGTTTTCAATTTCCGCCGGGGGAACAGGATCCGCCGCAAGTCTGGACAGCGTTGCAGCTCGACCCGGCGAAGCCCGGCGGGCGCGGCTCACACAACTACTATCTGCTAGGACGCGTAAAGCCTGGTGTATCCACAGCGCAGGCACAAGGCGAACTGGCGGCCTTAGTACAATCTTATGGGGAACACAAGGCCCCGAAGACGCACAGCTTTGACCCGAACAATCACACCATCGTGAGCTTTCCGCTACAGGCGGAAGTCGTTTCGATTGTTCTGCCGGCTTTGCTTGTGCTGCTGGGAGCGGTGGCCTTTGTTCTGCTGATCGCCAGCGTGAACGTGGCTAATTTATTGTTAGCCCGGGC
>DATEWL010000003.1:0-3333 GCA_035258025.1 Candidatus Acidiferrum sp.
CGTAACCGCTTGCGCTCCACTCGACGCCAGCGCGATCTTATCGGAGAAGAAATAGGCAAAAGCATTGGTGCAAATCGCGATCCCCAGTCCAATGGCCATGCCGTTTCGTCCGCCGATCAACGAACCGACTATCATCAAGAAGAGCGTCAGCACTACCAGTACAAATGTCGTTCGAAGAACTCTCATAATGTCCCTTCATTCCTCTATACGCAAAAGCTGCCGAGACTTGTCGGCAAATGGAAACCGAGAAAGGAAGCATGCTTCCCGGCTTCCCCTCTCATTCCATTACATTCTAGCCGCTGCCACCGGCTGTTTGGCCTTCGAGCGCTCGAAGCGCATCGCATCTTTTTGTCCGTCGCGATCCACTCGAATGTGATCGCCCGGCAACACCTTACCCTCTAAAATTTGCAGCGCCAGCGGATCTTGAATCAGACGCTGAATTGTTCGCCGCAGCGGCCGCGCCCCGTACGCCGGGTCATAGCCCTGTCGCAGCAGCAGCTCTTCCGACGCCTTTGTGAGCTCCAAAGTGATTTGCCTTTCCGCCAGCAACTTCTCAACGCTCTTCAACAGCAGCCCGACGATGCGACCAAGCTGCTCCTTTCCCAGCGGATTGAAAATGACGATCTCGTCGATGCGGTTGATGAACTCTGGACGGAACGCTGCACGCAGAGCTTCCATCGCCTCTTTACGCGCGAGTTCAGGGTTCTTCTCTGAAAGCTCGAAGATTGCCGTCGACCCCACGTTGCTGGTCATCACCATCACCGTGTTGCGGAAGTCCACTGTGCGGCCCTTGCCATCTGTCAGCCGGCCGTCCTCGAGAATCTGCAGCAGAATGTTGAATACATCCGGGTTCGCTTTTTCAATTTCGTCGAACAAGATCACCGAGTAAGGATGCCTGCGCACCTGCTCCGTAAGCTGTCCGCCTTCTTCGTAGCCGACGTAGCCGGGAGGCGCGCCGATCAGCCGCGACACGCTATGCTTCTCCATGTACTCGCTCATATCGATGCGAATCATGAGCTTTTCGTCGTCGAAGAGAAATTCCGCAAGCGCCCGCGCCAGCTCCGTTTTTCCCACGCCGGTCGGACCAAGGAAAATAAACGATCCGATTGGACGCTTAGCATCGGACAAACCGGCGCGGCTCCGGCGCACGGCGTTCGCGACACGCACCAACGCTTCGTCTTGTCCAACCACGCGCTGCCGCAGCCGCTCTTCCATGTGCACGAGCTTTTGCGCTTCGCCTTCGAGCAAACGCCCCGCTGGGATTCCTGTCCACTTACTCACAAGCTTCGCGATGTCCTCTTCGTCGACTTCCTCCTTCAACATCGGCGAATCTTTTTGCACCGAGGCAAACCGCTCCTCCGCTTTTCTCAGTTCCTGCTCTGCTGCCGCAATCTTGCCGTAGCGAATTTCCGCGACTTTGGCCAGCTCGCCCGCACGCTCGAATTTCTGTTCCTCAGTCTTGAGTTGGTCGATTTGCTCTTTCAGCTTGCGGATTTTTCCGATGGCTTCTTTCTCCGCTTGCCAGCGCGCTTTCCGGCCGCTCGAGTCCTCTCTCAACTTCGCCAGCTCTTTTTCGATTTGATTGCGCCGTTCCTTGGAATGCGCGTCCTTCTCCTTCAGTAGCGACTGTCGCTCGATCTCCAGTTGCAGAATGCGCCGTTCGATCTCGTCAATCTCCACCGGCAAAGAATCTATTTGCATGCGCAGGCTCGCCGCGGCTTCATCGATCAAGTCAATCGCCTTGTCCGGCAGAAAACGGTCAGAAATGTATCGGTGCGACAGCGTAGCCGCCGCCAGGATCGCTGCGTCCTTAATTCTCACGCCGTGATGAACTTCGTAGCGCTCTTTCAAGCCCCGGAGGATCGCAATCGTATCTTCGACCGTCGGCTCGCTCACTAGCACCGGCTGAAAGCGCCGCTCCAACGCCGGATCCTTCTCAATGTATTTTTTGTACTCGTTCAAGGTGGTCGCGCCAATTGCGCGCAACTCGCCCCGCGCCAGCGCCGGCTTCAGTATGTTGGAAGCGTCCATCGAGCCTTCCGCAGCCCCCGCACCCACCAGCGTATGCAGCTCGTCGATGAACAGAATAATCTGCCCTTCCGCCTCCGTAATTTCTTTCAACACCGCCTTCAACCGTTCTTCAAATTCTCCGCGGAATTTCGCGCCAGCCACTAGCGCCGCCAAGTCCAGTGCCACAAGCCGCTTGGTTTTCAGCACGTCCGGCACGTCGCCGGAAACAATGCGCTGCGCCAGGCCCTCGACGATGGCTGTCTTGCCGACTCCCGGCTCGCCAATCAACACAGGATTGTTCTTCGTCCGCCGCGCAAGAATCTGCATCACGCGCCGGATCTCTTCGTCGCGCCCAATCACGGGATCGAGCTTTCCGCGTCGAGCCAAGTCGGTCAGATCGCGTGCGTATTTTTCCAGGGAGGCGTACGTCGCTTCCGGATTCTGCGACGTCACGCGCTGGTTTCCACGCACGTTCGTCAACGCTTGCAAAATCGCTTCATGCGTAGCGCCTTGCCGCTTCAACAACTGCCCTGCCGGATCGCGTTCCTCTCCTGCAAGCGCCAGAAAAAGATGTTCCGTCGAAACGTACTCGTCCTTGAATCTCTCCGCCTCATCAAACGCCCGCTCCAGAACGTTGTTCAGCGCTTTTCCCATGTGTTGCTGCGCAAAGCCTTGTACTTTCGGCAGCCGCGCAATCTCGCGCTCAATCTCTTGTGTCAACGCTTCGGTGCGAATCCCCAGCCGCGCCAGCAGCGGCGGCACCACGCCGTCCGTCTGCGAGACCAGTGCCTCGAGCAAATGCACTGGCTCAATCTGCTGATTTTCGTGGCGTGCCGCCACGTCGTTCGCTTGTTGCAGCGCTTCCTGCGCCTTCACCGTCATCTTGTCAAATCTCAGCATGTTCTACCTCGCTTCTCAACAGAAAGGGGCCAGCGCGCCGGCCAGCCCCTCAATTCCACCATTGCTCTTGCTGGCTTACTTCGCCCCAGCAGTTGCTACCGCAGCCGCGGGTGCGGACGTCGCCACGTTTACTTTGATCTGCTTCGGCTTTGCTTCCTCCCGCTTTGGAATCGTCAGCGTCAGCACACCATTCTGATAATCGGCCTTGATCGCTTCAGCGTTCACGGTGTTGGCTAGTGCGAAGCTGCGGCTGAACGAGCCATACGCGCGCTCCACGCGCAGATAATTGTCTTCGTTCACTCTCTTCTCGAACTTGCGCTCGCCGCGAATCGTCAAAATGTTGTTCTCGACCCGAATATCCAAGTCCTTTGGATCGATGTCGGGCAGATCGGCCTTTACGACCAGCTCATGTTCGGTTTCGTA
>DATEWL010000004.1:0-2824 GCA_035258025.1 Candidatus Acidiferrum sp.
CGCGGAGGGATTCGATCCCGATGACGTAGAAACAGAACTAAGCAACGCGGTGCGCAATGCGCTGGCGGCTCAAAAAGAACACGCACAGAACTCCGCTCACGGCGCCAAATCAGCGTTGTAGTTCCCCACGAACTCCTCGAAATCGTCGATTTCATCCATGTCTTTGCCCACAAACCGTATCGTATGCGAATCTACGCGTTGCACCGACCGCAAATAACTCAGCAATTCCGCCGGCGTATAGTTCTTGAACGTAATTTCCAGCGTCACTGGAGTTTTGACGACGTAGGGTTTGAAATCGCGAATTCGTCCAAACGCCGTCTTCACACCTGAATATATCCTGTCGCACGAAGCAGCGGGCGTGAGCGTCTCCGCAGAATGGAAACCGAGCGACTTCTTCGTCTCGACGCTTTCGATGTTTCCAAGCCGCGACTTGATCTCTTCCACCGCTGCGTCATCGCCTGATACAAAAATAACCGGCACTCCCTTCGCTCCCGCATAAGCGGCGTTATATTCTCCCTCCGTCACCGCATTGCCATTCAGCGCCACGCGTGAATAGTGCGCGCTCGAAAACGTGTGCGCGCGAACGCCCTTCGGATTCGTAGTCGATGCGTGATAACCGATAAAAATGGCCGCACTGAAGGTCGCATCCAGCCCAGCCATCATTCCGCCGTGCCGCGGCCACGCTCGCACAATGCGCACATTCTTCGGGAATTCCTCGATCAGCAAGTTCTCACCGTTTCCATGCGAATCGCTTACGACTATCTCGCCGGCGCCCGCCTCATCCGCCGCTCGCAACGCCGCAAGCGTCTCGTTAGTCATGAAATGCCGAAACCGCTCGTATTCGAATCCGCTAGGCCCAAGCTGGTCTGCGGTCACAACACCCGCCACACCTTCCATATCCACCGAAATGTACACCTTCAATTTCTTCGCCGAGTCCGCCGTACCCTGCGCCAAGGCCTGTCGCGCCGCGCTGGGACCAATCAAGAGGCTAGCTCCGAGAAACACCGAGGTAAAAACAGGCCGCAATCTGAGACGCATCATGAAATACCTCACAATTCCTTGAACGAAATGAAATCTGATTGCGAGCGCATTTCTAATCTTGCCCCGCCGCCGAAGCCGAAGGAAAAGCAAACGCCACCTCGCGCGCCGCCACAATCGTATTCATATGAATCCGAATCGTGTCTTCGACGCGCCGCGCATATCCCCCGGCCAAAGTTGTCGCGACAGGGATCCCCCGCCGCCGCGCTTCTTCAAACACCCTGCGGTCGCGAGTTTTCAACCCGTTCTTCGTCATCATCAATCCGCCAAGTTGGTCCTCGCAAAACGGATCAGCCCCCCCAACATAAAAAAGAATCTCCGGCTGAAACTCATCCAGAGCTCCCTGTACCGCCGGAATCAACGCACCAAGATATTCGTCATCCTCCACGCGGTCCGCCATTTCCAAGTCCAAATCCGATGGCGGCTTGTAAGCCGGATAATTATTTTCCTGATGGATCGAAAGTGTGAAAACGGACTCATCTTTCGCAAAAATCGCTGCCGTTCCATTCCCCTGATGCACATCCGTATCAACGACCATCGCCTTTCGAATCGCGCCGTCATGCTGCAGCCTTCGAATCGCCACCGCCACGTCATGAATCGCGCAAAACCCCTCGCCATGCCCCGGGTAAGCGTGATGAAATCCGCCGCCCAAATTGCACCCGAATCCATCGCGCAAAGCCGATTGCCCCGCCAAAATCGACCCACCCGCCGCAAGCCAGCAGGCCTCCACCGCTTCCTGCGAATAAGGAATCTCCAATTTCATAACCTCGCTCGCGGTCAAAGTACCTGTCTTGAGCTTGTGCACCCACTCGGAGGTATGCACTCGCAAAATGTCCTCATCCGCCGCGAAATCCGGCGTTAGGAAATCCTCGCTCCCCGCGATTCCTTCGCGCAAAAGTGTTTGAGCAATCATATGAAATTTCTGAGAAGGAAAAACATGCTCGCCGAGGTTTAAGTCGTAGCCTTTGTTGTAGACCAGTTTAAAAGGAAGCATGGATTACAAAGCAGCGAAATCAAGTGTTCAAAATTCCGTCGTAGAGCAAAGAATGTTTACCCTGAGCTTCGAAGGGAGTGCCCGTCTTAGCAAACCCTCTCCGCTAATTCTCGCGCTCAAGTATAAAATCCGGCAAAGTCATCAACGCCCGTGCGTACTCCGAATCCACGCGCCCCTCCAAACAAGCCTTCGCTCGCCGCGCATACTCATGCGCCAGACCCCGCGCCCGATCCAACGCCCCAGAATCGTGCACCAACGAAACAATCGTCTCCGCCCGCACCGAGTTGAACTCTTTTTCCTCAAGCACCCGCGCCACCAACCCGCGCGCCTCGCGATGCCCGTTCTCCATCGCGTAAATCAGAGGCAGTGTGACTTTTCCCTCTTTCAAATCGCTCAGCACCGGCTTCCCAAGTTGCTCGACAGACGCTGTAAAATCCAAGAGATCGTCCACCAGCTGAAACGCCAACCCCGCATACCGCCCGTAATCCGCGAGCGCCTCTTCTGCCGCGCCCTCCAACCCACCTAGCACCGCACCCAATCTCGCGCACCCACTAAACAAACACGCCGTCTTATAAGTCGCTAGCCGCAAGGCGTCTTCTTCCGTAACATCGATCCTCCCGATCTTCGCCAGCTGAATCAGCTCGCCCTCAACCATCTTCTGCGTCAGATCGATCAATACGTCGAGTATGCGAAAATTTCTTTCCTCCAGCGCCATCTGAAACGACTGCATGTAAAGCCAATCCCCGGCCAAAACACTGCGATGATTCCCCCAACGCGAATTCGCGGAAGGCC
>DATEWL010000005.1:0-2141 GCA_035258025.1 Candidatus Acidiferrum sp.
CCGTCTTAACCGGCAGGACCATCGAAGAAATCAAGCAAGAGCTTCCACCCAAGCGTGCGCCGAACCCTCTTCGCGCAGACGAGCTCCAAGAAGCGCGCAAGGCGCTCATCCCGTCCCGTTTGGAACCGATGCTCGCAACCATCGGCGATCGTCCATTCTCCGACCGTAATTGGCTCTTTGAAATTAAGTGGGACGGCGTGCGCGCGCTTGCCTGGATCGATAGCGGAGCACTGACGATACGTGCACGGAGCGGCGCCGAGATCACCGGGCGCTATCCCGAACTCGCCTCGCTCCCAGCAGCGATCTCCGCGCGCCAAGCGATTCTCGATGGAGAAATTGCCGCTATCGACGCTCACGGCCGCAGCGACTTTGGGCTCCTGCAGGAACGGATGCACGTGCGCGCTCCCGCCGAAAATCTAATCTCGCGCGTCCCCGTCGTTTTCTTCGCTTTCGATCTGCTCTACTGCGACGGATACGACCTTCGCAGGTCGCCGCTCATCGAGCGCAAGCAACTTCTTCAACGCCTGCTCCACACTTCCGATAAATTTCGTTTTTCCGATCATCAACTGGAACGCGGAAAAGAAATCTTCGACTTGGCCAGAGACAACGGACTGGAAGGTATCGTCGCCAAACGGATCGACAGTCCATACGTCTCCGAACGCAGCACGAGTTGGGTCAAACTCAAAGTAACCCAATCGCTCGACGCCGTAATCGGTGGCTGGACCGCAGCTCGCACCACTGCCATCCCCCTCGGCTCGCTCCTTTTGGGCCTCTATCAAGGCAAGAAACTTCGTTTTATCGGTCACGTCGGTTCGGGTTTCGACGGCAAGAAGCTGGAAGAGCTAAGCAGCAAGCTAAAGGCGTTGGCCTCTTCCTCATGCCCGTTCGATGTCGTGCCCGAAACAAACGAGAAACCCTCCTGGGTTTCTCCCACTCTGGTCACGCGCGTCAAGTTCAGCGGATGGACACAGGAAAATTCGTTACGCCACCCCGTTTTCATCGCTCTTCGCGAGGATGCTCGTCCCGCAGACTGCCAATGGGCGAGCGAAGTCGCCGCCACCAATCCTGAGCCCGTTCCCGCTGGCGCCCCTCCCGCAGTTGTCCACGCGCCCGCGGTCGTGGGCCGGGTGATCAGCAAGAAATCGCAAATCGAGGAAGAATTGTTTGAAGGCCGCGCGGAATCCGTCACCATCGAACTTGACGGCAAACGTCTCCGTCTAAGCAACCTGAACAAAGTTTATTTCCCGGAGTCCGGCTACACGAAACGCAACCTGCTCGCCTACTACTACCAAGTGGCCGACTACATCCTGCCTTTCCTTCGCGGACGCGCTCTGGTGTTGCGCCGCTATCCCGATGGCATCAACGGCCAGGCCTTCTTTCAGAAGGATGTCCGCGAGGGCTTGCCTGAGTGGTTCAAGACCGTCCCCATCGACTCCGAAGGCCGAGGCAAAGAAATTCACTACGCCACTGCCGACGACCGCGCTTCGCTTCTCTTCCTAACCGGTCTTGGCTGCATCGACCACAATCCGTGGTCCAACCGCACCGACGACTTTGATCATCCCGATTATTTTTTCTTCGATCTCGATCCATCGGACGGCACGGAATTTTCCGTGGTGGTTACGATTGCGCAGGCGCTTCACAAAGCGCTCGAAGAATTGCACGTCGCTCATTTCCTGAAAACCTCCGGCGCTACCGGCTTTCACATCTACGTCCCCGTTGAACCGGTCTATACCTATGAGCAGCTAAGGACTTTTGCCGAGATCATCGCCCGCAACGTAACCGCAGAGCACGCCAATCTCGTAACCAACGAGCGCATCGTCGCAAAGCGCCCCGCCGGCCGCGTGCTGATCGACGTCCAGCAGAACGCTCACGGTCGCCCACTCGCCGCCGCCTATTCGGTCCGCGCGTTTCCGAAGGCCCCGGTGTCCACGCCGGTCCTACCACGAGAACTGAAGACAAGCCTCCGTCCCGAAACCATGAACATGAAGGCCGTGCCCGCACGTCTAAAAGAAAAAGGCGATCTCTGGGCCGATTTTTGGAAGAAACGTCAGAGACTAGAAGGCGCCGTCGAGCTTCTCAGCAAACGGATGGCCTCGAAACGAAAAAGACCAAGCCCCAAAACCATCGGCAAACCGCACTGA
>DATEWL010000006.1:0-4488 GCA_035258025.1 Candidatus Acidiferrum sp.
GCGCGCGCAAGACCGTGCAGCGCGCGGTGGTCTTCCGTGTCGCGAAGAGCCGTGAGCACGCCGTCTTTTTGTTCAAACGTGATGCCGTGCGGCAACGGAACCGTAAGCTTGCCTTTCGGCCCTTGCACGTCAACTTGGCCGCTTTGCAGCGCGATTTTCACGCCTGCAGGAACTGGAATTGGTTTGCGTCCGATACGTGACATCTGTTCGTCCTTAGCTCCGAAAGCTCGAATCGTTTACAACTTTTTGAGAGCGGGCATGGGATGCCGTGCCGCTACAAATTCAAATTATTTACCAAACCTCGCAAAGAATCTCGCCGCCAACTTTGGCTTTGCGCGCGGAACGTCCGCTCATCAAGCCCTTTGGCGTCGTCAAAATGTTGATGCCCAGACCGCCAACGACAGGGCGGATATCCGTTGCTCCCAGATAGCGGCGCGAGCCGGGGCGCGAAATGCGCTTCACGCCGGAAATGACACTGCGGCGGTCCGGCGTGTACTTCAGGAATACGCGGAGCATCTTGCGTGTCTTGTTTTCGTCCACCATCTTGAAGGTCGAGATGTAGCCCTCTTCCTTCAGAATGCGGGCGATTTCCGCTTTGAGTTTCGACGCGGGCACGTCCACGCGCTGGTGCTTGGCGGCTGCAGCGTTGCGAATGCGCGTCAAAAAATCGGCAATGGGATCGGTCTGCATAGCTCTCCTACCAGCTCGCTTTCACGACGCCGGGAATTTCTCCCTTGAGCGCCATACCGCGGAAACAAATGCGGCACATTTGGAACTTGCGGATATATCCGCGAGCGCGGCCACAAACGCGGCAGCGGTTGCGAACGCGCACTTTGAATTTCGGCTTCTTATGCGTCTTTGCGATTTTTGCCAGGCGTGCCATTTATTGCGCTCCTCCAGGAACGCGCAGGGGAACTCCGAGACCTTTGAGAAGCTCCCGGCCTTCCTCGTCGTTCTTTGCGGTGGTCGTCAACGTGACGTTCATTCCTTTGATTTTGTCCACGCGGGTGTAATCGATTTCCGGAAACACCAGCTGATCGCGCAGGCCCAGAGTGTAGTTGCCGCGGCCGTCGAAAGCGTTCGAAGGAAGCCCGCGGAAATCGCGGACGCGCGGCAGAACCACGTTGCACAGCCGGTCGAGAAATTCGTACATCTTTTCTCCACGCAGCGTCACGGCGCAGCCGATGGGCATGCCCTTGCGAATTTTAAAGTTCGCGATGGACTTCTTTGCGCGTGTAATGATTGCTTTTTGTCCGGTGATCTGGCCGAGCTCGACCGCAGCGGTATCCAGCAGCTTGGCGTTCTGGCTGGCTTCGCCGAGGCCGATGTTCACCGTGATTTTCTGCAGTTTCGGAACGGCCATCTTGTTTTCCCAGCCAAAGCGCTTCATTAGCGCCGGCACCGTTTCGCTGCTGTATTTTTCGTGTAGTCGCGTCTTCATTTCTCTTCTCTGCCTTGTCCTTTATGCAACCCCTACTTGTCGAGCGTCGTCCCGCAACGGCGGCACGAACGTACTTTCTTTCCGTCCGGGAGAGTGGTGTGCCCCATCCGCGCATGCTTGCCGCAACTGGGGCAAACAATCATTACGTTCGAAACATTCACCGGGCCTTCTTTTTCAACGATGCCGCCCTTGATGTTCTTCCCCGGATTCGGCCGCGTGTGGCGCTTGATGATGGAAGCATGCTCCACCACCACCGTATTTTTTTTCGCGTTGATCGAGAGCACCCGCCCGCTCTTACCGGCATCGCGACCGGCGATGATTTTCACCTGGTCGCCCTTGCGGATACTGATGGTGTGCCGCTCGGCTCTTTCATGTCGCAGTGTCATTGCTTACCAAACCTCCGGAGCCAGCGAAACAATTTTGGTGAACTTTTTGTCGCGCAGCTCTCTTGCCACCGGGCCAAACACGCGCGTACCCACGGGTTCGCCCGCTTCGTTGATTAAAACCGCGGCATTGTCGTCAAAACGGATGTACGTTCCATCCTTGCGCCGCCGCTCTTTCCTCATTCGAACGATCACGGCCTTCACGACCGTGCCCTGCTTGACCTGGCTTTCCGGTGTAGCCTCTTTTACCGACGCGGTGATGACGTCGCCGAGTCCGGCTTGGAGTCCGGCGTCGCCGCCCACTGGCATAATGCACATCAGCTTCCGCGCGCCGGAATTGTCGGCTACCGTCAGCCAGGTTCGCATCTGAATCATCGGTGTGCTCCCCTGTCCCGCTTACTGGGCTGACGCGTTCCGCGTCAGCACTTCCTTCAGCCGCCAGCGCTTCAGGCGGGAAAGCGGCCGCGAAGCCACAATCCTCACCGTGTCGCCCTGTTTTGCCGCACGCTGTTCATCGTGGGCGTAAAATTTCTTCGAGATGCGCACCACGCGGTGATACTTGGGGTGCTGCACCAGGCGAGTTACTTCGACGACGATGGTCTTTTCCATCTTCGCGCTGGTTACCTTGCCGGTGAGTATGGTGCGCTCGCCGCGTGCATCGCTCTTCACTTCCGCTGCCGCTGGTGTTTCGGTTGTCATTACGCCTTCCCTGCTGCTTGCGACTTCGAAGCTGATATTTCTTGTGCGCGAAGAAGCGTCTTCACGCGCGCCAAATCTTTTTTCGACTCACGCAGGCGTTTGAGCGCTTCCGCCTGGCCGGTGGAAAGCTGAAACTTCAGCCGGAAAATCTGTTCGGTGAGCTCTTTCTGCTGTGCTTCGAGCTCGTTCACGCCTGCTTCACGAATTTTTTCAATGCGTCTCGGCATAATTACAAGCTCCCCGCACGAGTAATGAACTTCGTGGGAATCGGCAGCTTGTGCGCCGCCAAGCCCATGGCTTCCTTGGCCGTCGCTTCATCCACGCCGGACATTTCGAACATGATGCGCCCGGGCTTCACGACAGCGACCCACTTCTCCGGAGCGCCTTTGCCTTTGCCCATGCGAGTTTCCGCTGGCTTCTTGGTGAAAGGCTTGTCCGGAAAAATGCGAATCCAGAGCTTGCCGCCTCGCTTGATGAATCGCGTGATAGCGACACGCGAAGCTTCAATCTGGCGGTCGGTGATCCAAGCCGCTTCCATGGCTTTCAGTCCGTAATCGCCGAAAGCCAGATCGCCGCCGCGCCAGGCTTTGCCATTGCGCCGGCCGCGCATCTGCTTTCGGTACTTCACTTTCTTCGGCATCAACATCGCTGTGTTCTCGCTTCCCTAATCTCGTCGGCCGCTCGGCGGCCCGTTCGAATGCTTCAACTTTTATGCAGCGGCCACTGCGTCGCGTTCTTTCTGAATCTTCGAGGCGCGCTTCGGCACGTTCTCGCCTTGATAAACCCAGCACTTCACGCCAATCACGCCGTAGGTCGTTTGCGCTTCGGCTGTACCGTAATCGATGTCCGCGCGCAGAGTCTGCAGCGGCAAACGCCCCTGCAAATACCATTCTTTGCGAGCGATTTCCGCGCCATTCAGACGGCCGGCCACGCGCACTTTGATGCCCTTGCAGCCAAAACGGAGAGCCGAGTCCACGGCTTTGCGCATCGCGCGGCGGAATGCCACGCGCTTTTCGAGCTGCAACGCAATCGATTCGGCAACGAGTTGCGCATCGAGCTCAGGACGGTGCACTTCTTGAATGTCGATGTGCACTTCGCGTTTGGTGCGCTTTTGCACTTCTTGCTTCAGCTTGTCGATTTCCGCGCCTTTGCGGCCGATGATAATTCCCGGACGCGCGGTGTAAATGCGCACGACGAGCTTGTTGGCGGCGCGTTCGATGTCGATGGAACTGATGCCCGCGCTCTTGAGCTTATCTTTCAGCTCGCGGCGCAGCTTCACGTCTTCGTGAAGAAGATCGGCGTAATCGCGGTCGGCATACCAACGCGACTTCCAAGGCTTGTTGTAGCCCAGGCGAAACCCGTAAGGGTGTGTCTTCTGTCCCATTACTTCTTCCCCTTTTTCGACGGCGTGCGCTTGCCGGTCAAAGCCTTGCGTACGCGGCGAATCGTTCCGCGCGCACCCTTCTGCGCTTCCGCTTCGGCCAGGTTGGATGCGACGCGTTCGGCAGCCGCGACGTGATGCTCGGCAACGCCTACCCACAAATGCGCAGTGCGCTTCTGATAACGGAACGCCCGGCCCATCGGCGCGGGACGAATCCGCTTCCAACGCGCGCCTTCATTCACGTAGCACGTGGAAACATACAGTTGATCGACATCCAGCGGCGACCCGGAATCTTCGGCTTTACGCTCGGCGTTGGCGATGGCGCTGCGCAACACTTTTTCGATGTGCTTGCCCGCGCGCTTCGGCGTATAGCGCAGCGTCTGCAAAGCGTCTTGCGCTTTCTCCCCACGAATCAAATCCATCACGAGACGCGCCTTTTGCGGCGACATCCGCACGTGCCTTGCGAGCGCGTGAGCTTCAATCGTTCCGGCGGTTTGTGTCTGTACGTCAGCCATAAATTATGCCTTCGGCGCCGGAGCTGCGCCGCCTCCCGCTGGTGCTCCACTTGGTGCCGCGCCGCCGGC
>DATEWL010000007.1:0-2867 GCA_035258025.1 Candidatus Acidiferrum sp.
CGGCGTCTTCCATGGTGATGGTTACTTCGGCCATGCCTAGGGGCGGCCGCTTGACCGTGCCGTTGAAGATGCAATCGGCCATGCGTCCGGCGCGGAGAGACTTGTGGCTCTGTTCGCCGAGCACCCAGGAAATGGCATCGACCACATTGGATTTGCCGCAGCCGTTGGGCCCGACGATGCACGTGGTGCCGGAGCCGCTGAAGGTGACGACGGTACGGTCAGAAAACGACTTAAAGCCAACAATTTCCACTTTTCGTAGCTTAAGCAAGATGTCCTCTTTTTGTCGTCAATCGCGCTTGCCGACCCTCTAATAGTTCGACGCAGACTTCGCATATCCGCTGCACAACTAAGGCCGACGGCAAAATACGCGCAAAGAGACGACGCATTGTTCCTCGAGGGGAGGGGCTTTCGAGCGACAAGTCGACCGGTTTGCGGTCGCTTAGACAAACGTGTGGCAGGTTCTCAGTCAGAGGCCCAGCCGCCTGGCGCGTGGATGGCGGTACGGGAAAAAAGATTACCACGAGCATTGTGGAGTGTAAAGGGCTACGCAACACATGGTGTTCGATTGTGGCCGACCACAATCAGTGTGCTTCGCAAACGCCTTCCAAGGAGTAGAGAAACTCCCGGGCGGGGTCCGAAGGGCTATCCAAGTTGTAAACAAAAGCCGTGATTCTCGGGCTCAGGACAAGCAATCGCCGTATGATGCGAACAAGCAGAAAGAGAACGGCAAGGCGCAACTTGGGAGCCCCGCCACGTGAAGAAGCTGCGATTCCTTGTTTCACTGATCACCAAAGACAACGACTACCAACTCCAGCAAGCGGCTTCGGCGGAGACGGCTGCGCGCGAACTCGGAATTGACCTCGAGATTGTGTACGCCGAGGGCGATACGATTACGCAGAGCACGCAAGTGCTAAAGGCCATACAAGCGCAACCTACCTTGCGGCCGGACGGCATCATCGTCGAACCCGCGGGTGGAACAGGGCTCCCGCAAGTAGCGAAGGCCGCGATCGAAGCCGGAATCGCCTGGGGGCTCGTCAATCACGACGCGGGATATGTCGCCGAATTGCGGCGAAGCTCAAAGATTCCAATTTTCATCGTGACAAGCGATCACATGGAGGTTGGAAGGATTCAGGCACGGCAATTGGCCGCGCTGGTACCCGAGGGTGGCGCTGTTTTGTACATCATTGGTCCTACGGAAAGCGCGACGGTGAAGGACCGCAAAGCGGGGTTCGAAGCGGTGTGCCCGAAGAACCTGCGCGTTACTGTGCTGCGAGGCAAATGGACGGAAGAGAGCGGTCACCGAAGCCTGGCGACTTGGCTGAAACTGGGAGGATCGAGCAAATTGAGCATTGTTGCTGTAGCGGCCCAAAATGACGCGATGGCTATGGGTGCGAGAAAAGCTCTCAAGGAAATAACCAATCTACAAGAGCGGGAAAAATGGCTCAGCTTGCCGTTTACGGGCACCGACGGCTTGCCGATGACAGGGCAAGCCTGGGTACGTTCCGGGTCGTTGGCAGCAACGGTGATTACGCCTCCGATGGTCGGACAGGCCGTACAGCTTATGGCTAATGCGCTGCGCACTGGCGCGAGCGTGCCGGACCGCACCGTGACCCTGCTGGAATCCTTTCCGCAAATTGGGAAACTTTCGAAACTTCAAACGGTCGGTGGGCAGAAATGAACGTTCTGACGCGGAACATCCGCAATTCTTCGCAATCAGGTGAGATGGAATTTCGGGTTGCAGCTACTTCAAGTGCGCGTCGTACCACGCGAGAATGCGATTGAGACGATCGAGAAGATGTTTCTCTTCGCGGAAACCGTGCGGTTCTCTCGGATACATGACGAGTTCGGTCTCCACGCCGTAATGTTTTAGGCCGCGATACAACTCCTGACTCTGATCCGGTGGATCGGTCGTGTCTGTCTCGCCTTGAAGAATGAGTGTGGGCGTCTTCGCATTCTTGAGCTGCGTGAAGGGCGAGCTGTTCAAGAATTTTACGAGGCTATCTGATTCGTAGGGCACGCCATAGAACCAATCATCATACGCAGGATGCTCCTCGCTTCCGTATTCGGAGATCAAATTAGAGAGGCCCGCGCCGGAGACCGCCGCTTTGAAGTCGTTCGTTTGTGTGATGGCCCATTCGGCCATGTAACCGCCATAAGACCATCCACCAATGCCAAGTTTCGCGGGATCGGCGATGCCGCGGTCTATGAGATCCTTGACGCCCCACATCACGTCTTTGAAGTCGGCGCCGCCCCAATCGCCGCGATTCATCTCGATGAATTTCTGACCATAACCTACTGAGCCGCGAATGTTGGGATAGAAGACCGCATAGCCGCGCGCCGCGAGGAGCTGGCCCCAGACTTCGATGGAGTCTTGCCAGTTGCCCGTGGGCCCGCCATGAATCAATGTGATGAGCGGCAGCTTGGATTTTCCAACAGCGCCAGAGGGTCTCAGGAGGGCCGCTTCAATCTCGAGACTGTCGAAGGATTTGTACTTGTAGAATTCGGGCGCGCTGAGCGTGAACTGTTTCCAGGAATCATTGAGATGAGAAACTTGGTGGGGCGAAGCTTTCTGATCCCAGAACCAGAGTTCGGGAGGCGTTGTAGCGGACTGTCCCGCGAAGATAACGTCGCCAGCGCCGGAAACGGCGAAAGCGTTGACACTGCAGGACGGCGGATTCGCTGGAATTTTGCTCATGCCTTCGGGAGAAAAACCAACGAGTTTGTTTCGGAAGCCGTCGGCATAGAGCCCGAGAATGGAGCCATCTTTCATCCATCGATGCTCGGAGATCGCGCGATCGAGGCTCGCGCCGGTGAGATTACGCGTGGCGCGCTTGTCGATGTCCAGAAGCATGAGGTCGTGCGGCGAC
>DATEWL010000008.1:0-9061 GCA_035258025.1 Candidatus Acidiferrum sp.
TGCTGCAAGAGTTCCGGAAGGAAGGCCACGATTCCTGGAAACGCAGCGGCAAATTGGGAGAAGGCGTAAACATCTGCTTCATGTGTGAGGACGCTCTGGCAATCTATCACGAAGCCAAATCGCGCGGAATCGCGGCCCAGAGAAACCCGTACGTGGGCAACCGACTATGGGTTGTTTCTTTCTCGGATCCGGACGGCTATCGAGTCGATTTTGAAAGCCCGACAAATGTTCCCGAGGAGACGGAGTACTCCCCGGAGCATAAGTAATTCGGTAATTTTCTTTGGCCTAGACGGGCGCGGTTGCGGAAATGTTTCGCCGAATGACGCTGTCCGCGAAGCGCTCCATTTCTTCAAGCTGCGGACTGAATTGGAGCAGGACGAGATCGACGCCAACGGCCTCGAATTGTGCGAGCCGCTCTGCAACCTGTTCAGGCGTACCGACCAGCCCGGAACGCAGTCCTCGATTGGAAACAGAATAGTCTTCGAGCGAAACGCGCTGTTCGAGTTGCGTTCCGGCGAGCCACTGCTGGTAATTGGCGTAGCCGGCGGCGGATTGTTGAACATCGGTAATACGCTTCAGCTCGCCCTGCGCCTCGCGCTCGGTTTCGCGCACGATGGTATAGCCCGCGACGCCAAATTTCATCGGCGGCAGGTTGTGCTTCGCGCGGCGTTCGCGCAAATCCGCAATTTTTTCGCCAACCCGCTCCGGTGGATCGCCGTGCATCAGATACGCGTCGCACTTTTCCGCGATGAGATCCTTCGCCGCAGGCGATTCGCCTCCCGCGTAGATCGTCGGGTGCGGCTGAGCGACTGGCTTGGGCTCGAGGATATTGTCTTCGACGCGGTAATACTTCCCCGCGTAAGAAAAATGATCTTTGGCCCAGACGCCGTGCAGCACGTCGAGCCATTCGTTGGTGCGCGCGTAGCGGTCATCGTGTTGTTCGAATCCGACGCCGTACTTCTTAGCTTCATCCGACCACCAGGACGACACGACGTTGAGCGTGAGCCGACCGCCGCTAATGTGATCGATATTCGCGGCCTGCTTGGCAAGCAGCGCAGGCAAATGAAACGTCGGGCGCACGGCGACCATCAGTTCGAGCCGTTCCGTGACCGCAGCCAATGCAGCTGCCGTGGACCATGCATCGAGCGATGGCGCCTCAACGCCCTTGATGTCGTTCAAATTCAACTCCGCGATCAGCATCAGGTCATAGCCGATTTGTTCGCTGCGCTGCGCGAGCTTCTTTACGTACGGCCAGGTCGCCGGCATATTTTCGTCCGCGACATTTCGCAGCCAGCCGCCAAAAACGGGGAGCCAGTATCCGTATCTCATCGAATGCTCCCGGTGGAGATAAGCCGTTCGCCTCGGCTGGCTTCGTGAATCCGCGCCTCGCTGATGAGATAGTCCGCCAGCCGCGCGTACGGGTTGAAGCCAATCATGCGCTCGGGGTCGGAGACGAAGTTCGAGAGCGCGTTGATGTCGTAATAGAGCAGCCGCCCGGTGCGGTCGTCAATGACATACTCGATGCCGCCGACTTCGATGCCGGCAACTTCCATGATGCGCTCGACGTCATCGATGACTTGCCGCGGCGGCTCGTAGGCCTCTACCGTTAGGCCTGACTTCGGAGCATCCACTGGGCACGCCAGACGAGTCAGTTCCTCGCCCTTCGTGTTTTTGCAGATGTCCGCAGGGCAGAGGTCGAACGTGTCGCCGGTAATGTGAATCTTAATCGCATAGAGATATTCGCCGCCCAGAACTTCCACTCGCGTGATTACTCCATCGCGGGCCCTGAAGAATTCCTGCACAAGAGCGACGTTATCTATACCAAACGCCAAGCTATTCTCCTCGACTGCCCCGCGCAACTCTTCGGCCGAATTGAACTTCTTGATCCCCGCTCCGCTGCCACCGATATTTGGCTTGACGATGAGCGGATACCCTATCCCTTCGGCTGCGCTCAGCGCTTGCGAGGGATGGTTAATTACTCGTGCTTTGGGATACTGCAATCCAAGCGCTTCAAGCACCGTGCACTGCAGCGCCTTCGAAGTTTCGTGAGTGAATGCCCGCGACCCATTGACCACGCGAACGCCTTTTTCTTCCAGATGAGCCAAATAATTGAGCGTGTAGAAGATCCCGTGGCCGATTCCGCGCTGCCATGCCGAAGGGCTCATGCGATTAAAGAGCAGCGAATACTCGCGCTCCTTTGCCGCGACATCGTATTGATGGTTCCGCGCGTCTACTTTGACCCAGTTCACGCCCCTCGCGTCGAGTTGGTCGAATAGCGGCTTGAACCAGTGCTGCTGCTCGTAGTAAATGGCGATGGGTTTCCCCGCGCCGGACTCCCTGCCGTTTCCGTCTGCCGCGTTGCTCATGGCATTGTGCTCCTCATTCATTTAACAATGAAAAAGGGCCGCTTATTCCGAGCGGCCCTGGATTCCTTTTGGGTTTAGTTCTGCCCTAGACCGAAGGACTTGCCATGCCGTTTGCGACGGTACACATACAAGCACAGCATGGACACGCGCAGGCCTGCCTGCGAGCCAAAGAGCCCCGCGCGGTGCGCAAATCATCGGTCTGGTGCGCTGCTTTCACCGAATCTCCATTATACCGCGAGCCCTTTTTAGCGCAAAAGCAAATCCGGCCGGTTACGCTGGGTCTTCTCTAGAGCGGCGGCGCGGCGCCAATTGGCGACTTCCGCGTGGTTGCCTCCGATTAATACATCGGGCACCTTCCAGCCGCGAAAATCGGCTGGCCGTGTGTAATGGGGAAAATCCAGTAGGGGGTGGCCTGCAGGTTGTGAGTCCGCTTGTAGGGGCGCAGCATGCTGCGCCCCTACCGAAGTGAAATCCCGCGCTGCGAGATTTTCGCTGAACGACTCATTCTGCGAAGAAGCTTCATTTCCCAGCGCACCAGGAATAAGCCGCGTAACCGCATCGATGATCAGCATCGCAGGAAGCTCCCCGCCGCTCAAAACATAGTCTCCGACGGAAATTTCTTCCGTGGCGAGATGTTCGGCCACACGCTCATCCACTCCTTCATATCGTCCACAAAGAAGCACAATGCGATCCAGCTCCGCAAATCGCCGCGCCGTTTCCTGCCGGAAGAGTTTTCCCGCTGCCGACATCAAAACAATGGCCGTTTTTGGATCGTGCGCAGCGGGCTGCTCGGCACTGCCCAAGCTCCGGCCAAGAAGCGCTTCAGTCGCTTCGAAAAGCGGCTCAGGTTTGAGCACCATCCCTTCCCCCCCGCCAAAAGGCCGGTCATCGACGCTGCGGTGGCGATCCTTGGTGAACACACGCAGGTCTTGTATGTGGACCTCGACGAGGTTTGTCTCGCGAGCGCGCCGGAGGATGCCGTGATCGAGCGGGCCTGCAAAGAATTCCGGAAAAATTGTAATCAGATCAAACCGCATTGTTGCTGCCAGTCTAACGTACCCACGGGCTTTGCGGACAATACCATGCGCTCCAGCCGTGGGCTCCTTGCCCTAATTCTGTACTTCTGAACAGGTTGCCAGCGCCTCCTGTCAGCCATAATCTTGTTCCCAGACCGGACGCACTCCAGTCCACAGCGCCCGGTATTTTCATCGCATCTCTCAATACCCCTTGTTCCGAGTTCTCCATCCGGAGGTAGCTTCCATGGCTCGTGGGAACACAATGAAGACATTTGCCAACTGCTTACTTCCTGCTCTTCTCGCTGTATCACTGGCAGGATGCATGGGCTACTCCAAGGGCAGCGGCGGAAGCAACGGAGGAGGTGGTGGTTCGAATAGTCCGACAACTCCTGCAGGCTTGACAGCCTCTGCCGCCAACGCACAAGTGAATCTGACGTGGAACGTGAGCTCTAGGGCAACGGCTTACTACGTGAAACGCTCGACAACGGCTGGTGGTCCGTACACACAAATTGCCGCTCCCACCACCACGACTTATGCCGACAGCAGCGTGACCAATGGAACGAAATACTACTACGTGGTTTCGGCTTACAATTCCTATGGCGAGAGCGCGAATTCTGCCGAAGTCAGCGCAACCCCCACGGCACCGCTTCCCCCAAGCGCACCAACAGGTCTACAGGCAACAGCTGGGAACACACAAGTGGGCCTCGCGTGGACCACCAGCGCGGGCGCGACGAGCTATCATGTCAAGCGCAGCACGACTAGCGGCGGTCCGTACACGCAAGTTGCCGCACCCACCACACTTAGCGACACTGACACTGGCCTTACCAACGGAACGACTTACTACTATGTGGTTTCCGCCTTGAATGCCGCGGGCGAGAGCACTAATTCTTCTCAGGTGAGTGCCACGCCCGTCGCTCCTGTTACACCACCCGCTACGCCGGCTGGTCTCCAAGCCACCGCAGGCAATGCTCAGGTGAGCCTCAGTTGGACCGCCAGTGTCGGTGCAACGAGCTATCACGTCAAGCGCAGCACAACGAGCGGTGGTCCGTACACCCAGGTCGCGGCACCCACTACAACAAACGACGCCGACACTGGCCTGACCAACAGCACCACGTACTACTATGTGGTCTCCGCACTGAACGCCGCAGGCGAAAGCGCCAATTCCTCTCAAGCGTCCGCAACGCCGGTCGCCGCCGCGGCCGACGTGGCGATCACCGTCAATCCGGCGGCAACCAAGCCCATCTCGCCGTATATCTACGGCATCAACTTTTATTCGGGCGTCACCGGCGCGCCTCCGCTCTTGACCTTCGACCGCGACGGCGGCAACCGTTGGACGGCCTACAACTGGGAGACCAACGCTTCCAACGCCGGAAGCGACTATCTCTACGAAAACGACAACTACCTCAGCCCCAGCACCGTGCCCGCAGAAGCCGTGCGAAGTTTCATTGCTGGTGACCAAACCAACGATGTAGCCAGTCTTGTGACCTTCCAACTGCAAGGCCTCGTCTCGGGAGACGAAAGCGGCCCAGTCAGCACCACGAATCCGCCTGACATGACACGCTTCAAGACTGTCGTCGACAAAAAGAGCACCGTCTCCAGCGTACCTTACACACTCACTCCTCCAACGACTGATGCCAACGTTTACATGGATGAATTCATCTGGGCTCTCGATCAAAAATTCACGGGAATGGGAATTTTCGGCAACAATGCCACGCATCCGACTTTTATCAGTTTGGATAACGAGCCCGAACTTTGGAACTCCACTCATCTTGAAGTGCAAGGCTCCACGGCTGTTACTTCGGACAATTACATCACCAAGACCATCAATCTCTCGAAGGCCTTGAAGGATCAATTTCCCGAAGTGGTGATTTTCGGGCCTGTGCATTACGGCTTCCAAGGCATCTACAACTGGCAAGGCGAGCTGAGCGCCACACCCAACGGGACAAACTGGTTCCCGGATAAATATCTCCAGGCGTTGAAGACCGCTTCCACGACTTACGGCAAGCCGCTCGTTGACGTCTACGATTTTCATTGGTACGTCGAGGAGTACGACTCCAACGGAACGCGGGCGCTTGATCTGACGAGCACGACTCTCACCGCCGCTCAGGTCCAGCTCATCGTCCAGAGCCCTCGCGCCTTGTGGGATCCGACCTTCACCGATTCAACCAACAGCAATCCCTGGATTTACCAGGAGCTTGGCAACACTCCGATCAACCTTCTCGGCCGCTTGCAAGCCAAGATCAATGCCGAGAATCCCGGAATGAAAATCTCCATCACTGAATATGAAAACGGCGGCTGGAATCATATCGCCGGGACCATCGCGCAAGCGGACAACCTGGGAATTTTCGGAAGCCAAGGCCTCTTCGCCGCCAGTTTCTGGCCTCCCAACGGAACCTACTCTTACGCGCTCGCCGGCTTCCGCGCATTCCGCGGGTTCGACGGCGCCAACGCCAGCTTTGGCGACACCTCGCTCCAGGCCACTTCCAGCAACGTGCAAAATGTCATGGTATACGCCAGCACGGACAGCACAACGCCGGGCCGCACCGTTTTTGTCGCCATCAATCGCTCTGCTTCCGCACAGGTGACGGCGATCAACGGCGCAACTCTCTCCGGCACTGCTCACTTGTACCAAATGACCTCAGCCTCGACTCAGGGACAAAACCCTGTCGCGCCAGTGTCGATCGGCACGATGGTCGTGAGCGGCTCTTCACTGACGATCACGTTACCGGCGCTGAGCGTCACGACCATTGACGTTCACTAACGACAACAGCCAAACCGTCGCGAACTCACTTTTTTTCGTTTAAATTGCGGAGACCTTCGGGGAGTTCCACATCGATTCGTCGAGCGGCAGTGTCAATACGCGTGCAAATATCTTCGGCGAGAGGGACGAGAATCTCTCCGGCTGAAGTATCCACAACTAGAATCGGGGTGCCCGCCACTCCTTCGCCGGGTATTTGCACATCCTTAACCACTCCCAGCAGAGACGGCGCAGTCGCCAGTGAACAAGGCGAGGAAGAAACGATGGGGGGCTCCGCAAAATTCTCGAACACCAAACATCCGATGAGATCATCCACAAAATATTGGCCCGCTGAGAGCGGCACTCGCTTTTCAATGGGAAGCAGTACATCAAGCCCACGAAACTTTTCCGCCTCGGAGATCGAATTGCATCCTTCAAAATGAAAAACGCCCTGGCCTTTGTGGTTCTGGCTTAGCCAGCAGGACTTCAGGGGAGTGAGGCGAGGCTCGACTGCTCCAGCGGGACCACTCGCGCCAAGAAAAACTTCCGTCAATTTTGTCAGCCGTTCGGGAAAATCCGTGAGGAGTTGTGCAGCCACTTCGCCTTTATTGCCGCGCGGCCGTAGGATCCGCGCGACAATCACCCAACGCTGGGTTTCGGCGCTCAATCTTCCAGTATCTCTAGCGTGTAGCGCTTCTTCACTTTCATGCCCGCAGCGCCGAGCAGCGTGCGCACCGCTTTGGCCGTGCGCCCTTGCCGCCCTATCACCTTGCCCAGGTCCTCCGGATGCACCCGTAGCTCAAGAACGGTAACCTGCGAGCCGTCGACAGACTTGACCTGCACTTCTTCGGGATGGTCCACCAGAGCCTTGGCGATAACTTCGACCAGCTCTTTCATCCTTCACCTCCACGAGCTCGATCTTCCCCCTGGGCCGTGGATAACGTGCCCCGGTCGGGGACACGCAAGAGATGGGGACTTCGAAGGGATTACGCGATCTTCTGCTGGTGGATAAAGCTACGAACAGTGTCGCTGGGTTGCGCACCGACTCCGAGCCAATGCTTGATGCGTTCGGCGTTGAGCTTGACCTCCGCAGGCTTCTTCAGCGGATCGTAAGTTCCCACCAATTCCACAACACGCCCGTCCCGCGGCTTGCTGCTTTCAATCACCACCACGCGGTAGAACGGCTTCTTCTTCTTGCCAATCCTGGATAAACGAATAGTGAGCACTAACAGATGCCTCCACCAGATATCTTAGCCTGTCCAGGCAGCTTGCGGCAATCGGAGAGTCAGGGATTCGGTTTTTGCGGGGTATGTGCTTTGTATGGCCCCAGCATGGCAAGGATTTGCCTACACCGATCCTCAGCCCTCGGCTGGTCTTAGTTCCTAGGACAGCTCGCACGAATCGCCCAGCGAACTTAGCATTCGCAAAGTACGGGTGACAGCGCGATAATGCCCGCAGCAAAAAAGGAGCAGCCCATGAGTGAGAAAAACGATTTGTCACGACGAAAATTCCTGACCAACGTCACCGCCGGCGGCGCCGCGTTGGCCATAGTCCCGCGGCACGTCCTCGGACGCGGCTTTACCCCTCCGAGCGACATGCTCAATATCGCGGGAGTCGGCGTCGGCGGCATGGGTCGCACCAATCTGATCAATCTCTCAAGCCAAAACATCGTGGCACTTTGCGACGCCGACTGGGGCTATGCCAACAAAGGCTTCGACCGCCTCGACACCGAAATCCCGAATCTGCAGAAGCGCCTCGACAATCCCGATCCACAGCCGACGCCCGGCCAGCCTCCCGTCGAGTTCGATCGCGTCAAAGCGAAGGCCCGCCTTGCGGGAATGATTCGCCTGAAGAACGAGCGACTGCCGAAAGCCAAGCGCTATCAGGACTATCGCGACATGCTCGAGCACCAGAAGGACATCGACGCCGTTTTCGTTGCCACCTCTGACCATATGCACGCTCCGATCGCCCTCGCCGCCATGGCTCTTGGCAAACACGTTTACGTGCAGAAGCCGCTCACTTGGTCGATTGATGAAGCTCGGCAACTGTCGAAGCGCGCCAAGGAAACCAAAGTTGCCACGCAAATGGGCAATCAGGGGCATTCCTTAGACGACGCTCGTCTGACGGTCGAATACATTCAAGCCGGCGCGATCGGCGAAGTGCGCGAGGTCCACATCTGGACCAACCGCCCGCTCGGCTTCTGGCCGCAAGGCGTGCCGCGCCCCGAAGCTTTGAAAGAACCCGCTGATACTCTTCGCTGGAATGGGCAAGGCGTCAACGCGCGCCTCGCCGCAGCCATGGCCGGCGACTATCCGGTTCCCGACAAGCTGTCTTGGGATCTTTTTCTAGGCGTCGGCCCGCACGTGGAGTATCACCCCATCTACCACCCCTTCAACTGGCGCGGCTGGTCGGATTGGGGCGTCGGTGCCATCGGCGACATGGGAGCGCACCTGATCGACCACTCCATGTGGGCGCTCAACCTCGGCCTGCCCTCGACCGTGGAGACGGTCTCGACGCCGTTCAACGGCGTGTCCTACCCGCACGCCACGCAGACCTTTTACGATTTCCCCGCCCGCGGCTCCATGCCGGCCGTCAAGATGACCTGGTACGACGGCGGCCTCATGCCCGACAAACCAGAGGAACTCGGCGACGAAGATCTCAATAAAGGCGGCGGCGCCCTGCTCATTGGGAGCAAAGGCAAGCTGCTTCACGATACCTACGGATTGAAGCCTCGCCTGCTGCCCAGGTCGCTGCAAGATTCTTACGGCAAGCCGCCGCAAAAGCTGCCCCGCATCGAAAACGAAGACCACGAGATGAACTGGGTGAACGCCGCCAAAGGCAAAACGGAAACTTCCTGCCCGTTCGAGTACGCCGCGCGCCTCACCGAGGTTATGCTTCTCGGTATCGTCGCTCTTCGCGCTGGAAAAAAGATCAATTATGAC
>DATEWL010000009.1:0-3354 GCA_035258025.1 Candidatus Acidiferrum sp.
AAGCCCTTGGCGCCAAAGTATCGCAATTCAAACTCGGCGATGATGTTTTCGGCTCGTGCAAAGGCGCTTTTGCCGAGTATGTCTGCGCTTCCGAATCAGGATTGGTCATGAAGCCAGTTAACGTGACATTTGAGCAAGCAGCTTCCGTACCTGTGGCCGCCTATACCGCATTGCAGGGTCTTCGCGACAAGGGACACATCCAGGCAGGCCAGAAGGTCCTGGTTAACGGTGCCGCGGGAGGTGTAGGTACATTCGCTGTGCAGATTGCCAAGTCGTTTGGCGCGGATGTTACCGGCGTATGCAGCACCAGGAATCTCGACATGGTCCGATCCATCGGTGCAGATCGCGTTATCGATTACACACAGGAGGATTTCACGAAAAGTGCACAACGCTACGACCTGCTCTTCGATTGCGTTGGGAACCATTCGTTGTTAGCTTCCAGGGGCGTTTTAAATCCCAAGGGGATTTACGTCGGCGCGGGGGGAACGACCGACAACTGGATGATCCGTCCCTTGCTGAGCGCAATATCCTCTCTTGTGTTGTCGCTGTTCGGGAACCAGAAGCTGCTCATGGTTCTTGCGAAACCCAGCAAACAGGATCTGACCTGGATGCGCGAGCATATGGAATCTGGAAAGATAACGCCGGTCATCGACAGGCGTTACAATTTGGATGAAGTCCCTGAGGCTATCCGCTATCTGGAAACAG
The DNA here is from genome assembly GCA_035258025.1 of Candidatus Acidiferrum sp. Classification (GTDB taxonomy): domain Bacteria; phylum Acidobacteriota; class Terriglobia; order Acidiferrales; family UBA7541; genus Acidiferrum. Next base: position 706 of record DATEWL010000009.1, read on the forward strand.
GGCACGCCCGCGGAAAAGTAATCATAACCCTTGAAAATAACTAAAATCTGGGAATGCCTCGCGGCTTTGAACGGCTGCTGCAGGCAAAAGGCTTTGCTTTGCGTGTAACGCCGATATAGGCTCCTGCGCTGGTTCAATGCATCCCAAGGGGCCTCTTCCATGAACTTGTTCCGCAATGCTGCACTCATCGCACTGTCTGCAGGCTCGTTTGCCGCACCTGCTTGCTTCGCGCAGCACGACGCCAGCGAACTTGAACGCAAGGTCGATCAAGTTTTTGCGGCGTACGACAAACCCGATTCACCGGGCTGCGCGCTGGGCGTCGTCCGCGATGGCGAGTTCGTCTACAAAAAAGGCTACGGCGAAGGCAGCCTGGAACTGAGTGTCCCACTCACTCCTGAGTCCGTCTTCTACATGGGCAGCGTCTCGAAACAATTCACCGCCGCCAGCGTCGTGCTCGCTGCCGAGCAGGGCTATCTTTCGCTCGATGATGACATCCGCAAATATGTCCCCGAAATTCCTTCCTATGGCAAGCCCATCACGCTTCGCCAAATGCTGCACCACACTAGCGGCTTTCGCGACATTCTCGGTTTGCTCCTCCTCGCCGGACGCAATTTCGAGGACATCCACCCCACACCCGAATTGCTCGATCTGCTCTCGCGCCAAAAAACTCTCAACTACATACCCGGCGACGAATACCTCTACAGCAACACGAATTTTTTCCTCTTCAGCGTGATTATCAAGCGCGCCACGGGCAAACCTCTCTCGCAATTCGCCGAGGAAAATATTTTCAAGCCGCTTGGCATGACCCACACGCGCTTCTATGACGACCACGCCGTCGTCGTTCCCGGCCGCGTCCCCGCGTACGAACCGCGCCCCAACGGCGGCTTCCGCGTAGACTGGTCCACCAATTTCGACAAAATCGGCGACGGCGGCCTAATGAGCAGCGTCGACGATCTTCTTCTCTGGGACCGCAATTTCTACGTCAACAAACTCGGCAAAGGCACTCTTCTGAAGGAACTGCAAACGCCAGGTGTGCTTAATAACGGAAAGCAAATCGAATACGCGCTCGGTCTGACGATTAGCACCTATCGCGGCCTGCCCATCGTCGAGCACGGTGGAGCTCTGTTCGGCTATCGCACCGAACTCCTGCGTTTCCCTCAACAGAAATTTTCGGTCATCACGTTGTGCAATCTCGGCACCAGCAATCCCGGCCGCCTGTCGTATCAGGTTGCGGATCTCTACCTCGCCGGCCAACTCTCGCCCGAACCTCCGGCTTCCGCAGCTGCGAGCGCTGACGCTCACCCATTCGCCGGATGGTATCGCAACCTGGAGTCTCACTCCGTCCTCGAAATTTCCGCATCAAATGAAGGCGTTGGAGCGTTCGGCACACTTTTCAAACCTCGCGACGCGACCCACTTCGTCGCCATGGCAGGTCCTGAAATTGCCTTCGACCGCCAACCGAACTCCGGTTTGCGCCTTACACTGAGTTTTAAGGACACTGCGCCGCAAATTTTTGAAAGGTATGAACCGCTCAAGGCTTCTGAGGAAAATCTCGCGCGCTACGTCGGCGAATACACCAGCACCGAACTCCAAGCCACCTATCACTTTGCCGTCAAGGAGGGCAAACTCACTTTGGCCACTAACTGGCAGGAGCCCGCCGTCCTCGAACCAACCGTTCTCGACGAATTCCAAGGCCCGTTCGGCACTGCCATCGTTTTCCGCCGCGATGCTGCAGGCCACGTCATCGGCTGTGATTTATTCGCCGGCCGGGTCCGAAACATCGCTTTTACGAAGTCCATGAAATGATTAGTTGTTCATCACCAATTCGATTTGGGCGACGCAATATTTCACTGAACCGGCTGGCTCCGCCGCAATGGTATAGTTGCCGCGATTCCTCAATAACCACAGGAGGCTCACCCCGTATGTCGGCCTTCCACCAAGCGAACAAGAATGAGCGGTACTCTCGACTGCACCGTGGCATACTTCATCGTTGCTCCTCGTTGGCGTTCTTCGCGGCCATCGTTTTTTGTTTCTCGGCTCCTCGACTCTCCGCGCAGGATCAAAATCCACTAGCGAATGATCCCAAGGCTTCCAAGCTAGGCGAATTCCAATTCCGCTCGAACTGTGCCTTTTGCCACGGACTCGGTGCGCGCGGCGGCGGCCGCGGCCCGGACCTGACGCGCGCGCAAAAACGTCATGGAAATTCCGACTCCGAACTTTTTCGCACGATCAATGAAGGCGTTCCCGGCACGGCGATGCCGCCGAATGGCGCTACGCAGCAGGGCGTCGGCATGACCGATACTGAAATTTGGCAAGTCATCGCCTACATTCGCAGCGTTCAGGTCAAAGCACCTGCGCAACCGCTCGGAGATGCAGCGCACGGCAAACAACTCTTCTACAGTTCAGCCGCTTGCTCCACTTGCCACATGATCGAGGGGAAGGGAGGTCGCCTCGGCCCCGACCTCACCACCACTGGCTCGGCCCGCGCCACCGATTACCTGGTCGAGTCCGTGCGTAATCCCAGCCGACGGCTGGCCCAGGGGATTTCCGAGGCGATGAAGGAGTTTTCTCAGGAATACGAAACCGTGAAGGTTGAAACCGCTGATGGCCAGAAATTCGTCGGCGTGGTCTTGAACGAAGATCATTTTA
>DATEWL010000010.1:0-2753 GCA_035258025.1 Candidatus Acidiferrum sp.
ACGAGGTTTCGTTTCGATGTGGAATGCTTCTTCCGTCGCGGAGCTCGATCTGGTGAAGGGTCTCGTGCTGCGGATCATTGCGCTGCGCAAGCCGGAGTCACCACTCGCGGGAGGATCGCATCCGACGGCGCTGTTACTGAACCGGGATAATTCGCGGCTTTACGTCGCGCTGACCAACCGCGACGAAATCGCGGTGCTCGACACGCGCGCCGGTAGAGCTCTGTCGTATTTTTCGACAAAACTTCCTGGGCAAAAGTATGGCGGAAGCGACCCGGAATATCTAACTCTCTCGCCAGATGAAAAGACGCTTTTTTCAGCGGATGCGATTTCAGACTCGGTAGGGGTGTTCGATCTTGAGGGGGTTACCGATGGCCGCTCAGGTGAAGCCGCAAAAGCCATTGGGTTCATTCCCACGGAGTGGTATCCGACCGTTGTCGCCGCGACGGGGAAGGAGCTGCTAATTGCGAGTGCGAAAGGAAAGGGATCGGGGCCGAATCCAAAATTGATAGGCAAGACAGCGGACGGCCGTCCGAAGTACCAGTATGGGCCGGCGATGATCCACGGTTCGCTGGCGCGCCTTCCGCTTGCGGACGTGACAGCAAATCTCCCGGCATATACAAAACAGGTGGTTGAAACCAACGCCCAGCGTGGCAATGGGGACCGCGTGCCTTTCGCCAGTGGGGAAAATAAAATCAAGCACGTCATTTACATCATTAAGGAAAACCGCACGTACGATCAGGTGTTTGGCGATATTGCCGGCGCGAATGGCGATCCTTCGTTAACGATCTACGGCGAGGACATCACTCCCAATCAGCACAGGCTCGCGCGGCAATTCGGGATTCTGGACAATTTCTACGACAGTGGAGAAGTTTCGGGAAACGGGCACGTGTGGTCAACGTCCGCTTCGGTCTCCGACTATATCGAGAAGACATGGCCGATCGGCTATCGCAGCAGCGAGCACACGTACGATGCCGAAGGCACTTTGCTGAGCGGCGTGTCGCTCGAAGATGAGGTGCCGGATGCGGGAGAGCCGACCGGCGGCTATCTTTGGAAGAATTTCGCAAGCCATGGCGTTACTTACCGGCACTACGGCGAGTACATCGTGAGCCGATGGTGCAACGAGAAGCATAACGAAAGAGGACCCGAGACGGCCCCGCCGATGGTGGCGGGTAAGAATTGTGCGCGCGCGGTGATCAACAAAGGGGAGCCGCTGGAAAAGAATGTCGGTGATCCGCGAGGCGGGCAGAGCCCGTATCCGTGGGCAATTCCGGTTCTGGCGGAGAATGTGGCGAGCGAAGTGGAATTGCGCGGGCACTTCGATCCACTGTATCCGGACTTTGAGGTGGCTTATCCGGATCAGCTACGCGCGGATGAATTCTTAAATGAATTCAACGGTTTTGTGGCCTCGCAGAAGTCGGGCAAGGACACGATGCCACAATTCATTCTTTTGCGACTTCCCGACGATCACACGGCGGGCGGGACGAAAGGAAAGCCGAAGCCCGCGGCGTCCGTGGCGGACAATGACCTGGCGATCGGACGAGTGGTCGACGCGATATCGCACAGTCCCTATTGGGACAACACGGCGTTTCTAATTTTGGAAGACGATGCGCAGAACGGGCCGGATCACGTCGATTCGCACCGCAGTCTTTGCCTCGTGATCAGCAAGTATTCGCCGATGGCGCAAGGAGTAGAACACTCCGTCGAGCAGTTCGTGGATCATTCGTTTTATACGACGATCAATGTAGTGCGGACGATGGAATCGCTGCTGGGCGTTCCGCCGATGAACGCGAACGACTCGCGCGCGGCTGTAATGGCCCCGCTCTTTAGCGGGACGGGACAACAGCCAGCATTTACGGCGGATTATCGCAACCGCGACAACGGTTTGATTTATGAAATGAACACCAAGGAATGGAAAGAAGGGAAAAATCTGGATTTCAGCCACGCGGATGCGGTGGATACGGCGCTGCTCAACAAGTTCCTTTGGAAGGACCGCATGGGCGACATTCCGATGCCGCCGCCGCAGCACAATATTTTCCCAGGGTCAGCTGCGAACAAAACAACCAAAAAAGATTCGGACTAGCTCCACCTGGCACAATTCGCGGCGAGGCTCGGCTATCGCGGGATTTCCGTCGAGGTTCTCTTGAGACGCAGTGCAATTCCATTCTGGAACGTGGGCGATGCCAGAACCTTGTTGCCGGCTTCGTGAATAAAACTTTCCAATTGCTCGATGGTTCCTGTTTTTACATTCACCCATTCGCACGAGTATTGTCCGCGTGGAAGTTCGAGGGTCAGCTCTGTGGGGCCAGAGCCGTCGAGGTAGATGGCGTACTGCTTGCCAGGATTCGAAAGCACGCGAGCGGTTGCGCCTGCGGTGTGCTTCACTGTGCGAGTGTCTGGCCGAAGATCGAGCAGAGGGAACGACTGGAGAAACTGGTTGAGAATATGAAGCTGGTGGCGCAGATCGGGGCTTCCGCCGCCGGGGCCGTTTGGTTCGGAGTATGAGCCATCTTCGTGGCCGGTGGTGAACGAGTAGTCGAGGCTGTCGAAGACGCTTCCGCCGGACAGCATGAAGTTCCACGCTTGGCGGCGATAGGCGTCGTCATCGCGGCCGAGAAAACCGGTCTCGTCGTAGGAGATGGCTTTGCCGAGGCCGTAGTTGAGCGTCACGGCGTCTGGGTAGGCGTAATGGAAGTTCACGATGTCGACGTTTGGCAGGAGCTTGCGGACCGACAAACGAAAATTGGCATAGTTTT
>DATEWL010000011.1:0-18726 GCA_035258025.1 Candidatus Acidiferrum sp.
CCTGCAAAATGGCCTGGTGGCCCAGGTGGATGCCGTCAAAATTGCCGATGGCGAGCGTGCTGCCGCAGTTCGATGCGCCATACCGGATCGACCAAGCCAGGGGCGTTGAAAATATTTCGAGCTGCGCTGACTGCGTGGCGACGGATTTTGAACTTGGATGCTGCTTGGCGGCTTCGTCCACGTTCACTTCTATTTCGAGTCCGTCGTAGGCGAGCTGTACGTTCGAATAGCCGAGGTTGCGCAGCCGCTCATTCGTTTCCGCGTGAGCCAAATCGTGAGCGATGTGGGTGAACCACGCGCGGCGCGGATTTAACTTTTTGATGAGTGCCAGGGCTTGATCGACGGTTTGATGCATGGGGTGAGGCATGTCGCGCAACGCATCGATAATGAGTTCATCGAGATCGTGCAATAGAGCGAGCGATGAATCTGGCAGCGAGCTGAAATCCGTCAAGTAAGCCACGCGGCCAAAGCGAAATCCCAAAACTTCCATGTCGCCGTGCAAGAGCGGAATGGGAGTGAACGTGATGCCCAACAGTTCGAATGGCTTTTTGGCTTCGCGAAGTGTGACGCTTGGAATAGAGCTGAGCTTCGGCTTTCCATCGAAAACGTACGCAAACGCGCGACGAAGGATATCGAAAGTTTCCTCGTTCGAATAAACGGGAAGCGCGGTTCGCTGCCGCAGATTGTAAGGGCGAATATCGTCAAAACCCATGATGTGATCGGCGTGGCCGTGGGTGAGCAAGACGGCGTCGAGGCGATCGACGCCGGCGCGCAAGCCTTGCTGTCGAAAATCTGGGGTGGTGTCAATCACGACGTTTTGGCCATTGCGCGAGAGGAGCAGGGAAGGGCGCAGCCGGTTGTCATGCGGGTCAAGCGAGCTGCAAACGCGACAGTGGCATCCGAGCGAGGGAACGCCCATGGACGTTCCGGAACCGAGGACGGTGATTTTTAGCGGATCCTGGGGCATGCTGAGAAAGCTGAAACTCTTTCGAACGCCGTGCCGAACCTGCAGTACAAAGACTTCGGTTTGCTAGGGCCGCGTCTTGGCTTTTGGCAGCGCCGCTGCGGCCTGCGCGGCAACCGCTTGGTTGACCTCCAGATAGGTCATCTTCAGTTTGCCTAGAAGATCGAGCAGGAGGGCGTCTTCCTCCGGCGCGAGGTTTCCCTTGGTTTTTTCGTGCAGGGAATCGAGCATGTCGATCAATTCATGCGCGGCTTCTGGATCAATCACCGGCTGGCCGGTGCGCGGGTCGGCGTAGGCACCCAGGACCATCGCCGCGTTGCTGCCAAGCATGCGGACAAGATTCTCGAAAGGCGCAGAGCGCTTAGGAACTTCGAGGGGCGGCTGCGGCGCAACCGGCTTGGGAGCCTCGGCAACGGGATGCAGGTGTTCCTCGCGCTTGGCCTCGCGTTCCCGCTCTTCCATGGCTTCCTTGCGAGGCTCGCCATCGGAGGTGAAAGGGCGGCGGTCGATAACGCGGAATGACTCTTCTTTCTTGTGTTCGGTCAAGGGGACTATCCTCGTCAGTTATTTTCCGTATAAGTTTAGCACGGGTGGGAGATTTCGCGTGCCGCGCGGGCGGACAGGGGTGGGGCAGCTTCCGGCTTCGGAGTTTATCGGGCACTGGCCTAAGCGCAAGACGCAGAATAAACTCGGCAAATCGCAAGGAATTCGCACAGGCGGGGCAAGAGAGAGGCGCTCGGAAACCTCACAAGCGCCTCCCCTAACTACGTCAACGTAAACCGTACCTCACTGGATCACCTCCTTCTCGGCAGGAACGCCGATATCGACAAGTGTGTCGAATGCCCCGATTATAACGCAGGAATCGGGAGATGTCAGAGCAAGCGTTCTCTTGACGTTTTGGCATGGCACGAGAGAGCTAGTTACCGATAATGGGCAGCGTCCATCGGGCACTAGACGAAGAAGGGATGGTGGAAGGAAGAGAGATTCCTCTCTTCTCTATCCAGCCGCACACATAGAATTACTTCGCACGCTGAGGGGCACGCGAGCGTGGATCGTCGTACCAAGATTGGGTTGCGAGTCGATAGAAAGCTGCCCATCCACCAGCTTCACCCGCTCTGCCATACTGACAAGGCCAAGCCCGCGGGTTTTCATTGCCTGTTGAACGTCGAGACCGGATCCCGAATCGCGCACAGTGAGGTCGATCGCATCAGGCGCGTAGCGCAGCTCAGCATCGAAGTGCCGCACTCCGCTGTGTTTGATCGCATTTTGCAGAGCTTCCTGTAAGACACGAAAGAGGCAGAGCGAGATTTCCTGCGGAAGCGTCCGTGGGACCTCGTCATGAGCAAAGACAACTTCGACATTCTGCTGGTCAAAGAGCTCGTGGCAGAAGGCTCTCATGGCGGCGGCAATGCCCACATATTCTAGTTTCGACGAATGCAACGTGTGCGACAAGGATTGGACATCAACGGCTATGTCAGAGCTCTTGTTCCTTAATTCGCCAATACGGTGAAGTGGTTCGGCAGGCAAATCGAAAAACCTTTGCCTGAACTGGTCTAACTCGATTGTCAACAGGGCGAGGCGTTGACCGATGTCATCGTGAAGCTCTCTGGCGATGCGGGTGCGTTCCTGCTCCTGTGCCTGAATCAACCTGCGGCTCACGCCTGCGAGGGCCTCTTCCGCAAGCTTGCTTTCGGTTACATCCGCCACAATACCAATGATGCGCAGCATCTTGCCTTGAGCGTCGAAGAAGGCGCGCCCGTTTGCCTCTAGCCAAATTACACTACCGTCGGGACGCAAAACCCGATAGCTCGTTTTATAGACGGGATTGTCAGGAGTAAGGTCAGCCCGTAGAAGGCAATATGCCTCGCGGTCGTCGGGATGGATTCTGTCGACGAACTGCTGTCCAGTAACACGCGTTGGGTCGTCTATCCAATTGAAAATAACTGCGGACTCGCGTGTTCGTACAATCGAGTCAGTTGGCATGTCCCACTCGAACACATACATCCTTCCGGCTTGGACCGCCAGAAGTAACCGCTCCTCGCTTTCTCGCAGTTCTTCTTCTGCCTGCTTGCGTTCCTCTACAAGAGCTGCAAGAGCCATGAAGGGTGTCGCAGCGAAGACCAAGAATAGCTGTAGCGAAAAAACGCTGCTGAACGGCCCCCCTTTGGGGAGGGCACCGCGGCCATGGACTGCACCCCAAATCGACAGAAAGGCAACGACAATCACCGAAACGCTTACCCCCATTGATCCGAAACGGAAAGCGGCCCACAGCAGAAATGGCACGAGAGAATAAAACAGTGCTGGCGCGCTGCTGCTCTCAGAGGCGGTGAAGGTGATATAGCCCAGGAGAACCATCCCGGCGATCAACGCGGCAAATTCCAAGAGGTAGGCGCGTGGTTTTTGCACCCACGCAGGTCCGTTGCTAAACAACCCCCAAATGGCCGGGGGCAGAGCGACGAAAGCTAGCACTTCCGAAAAAAAACAAATCCTCCAACTGGTCCAGTAGTCGCCGGGTATGCCACGAGCGCTAAGAAATGCTGCAGCGAATGGTGCGAGGAGCACTGCGAAGATCAAATACTTACTCAGGGCCTTTACACTATTCAGCCGAGGTACCCCGTCGAAGAAATAGTTAAGACAGAAGGCGGCGGTGAGGACTTGGACCATATCGGCCGGAATAAACCATGCAATCGAACCAATCCGCACACCTGCCTGTATATCGTAGAGAACAAACGCTGCAAATGCTCCGAGGATAACCAGCGGCCAGATTCTCCGCGGTACCAGCAACAAAACGGAAACCAGCAGCGCGCAACCTGGCCAAAGCGGCCAGATCGTTTGAGGATGTAATATCAATGCCCCTGCTAGTTTTAGGGTGAAGTACGACAGCACAGCCACGAGGCACACTAGGATCACTGTGTGGAAAGGCGAATTTAGCTTCGCTATGTTCCACGGTAGGCGACTACGGCCGGTTTTCATGGCCTAGCTCCGATGCCGCGCGAACAGTTAGCGGCTAAGCTGGAAGGCGAATTAGCCGCCCTTCCAGGGTCTGTATGCCTGACGTGACAATACTACACGTCTGCAATTGTAACTTGTAAATCGCCATATCGCGGAACCCAGGTTCCACTGTAAATCGGGCGCTATCTGGACTGGAACAATGCACCGTTCGGCGGTGCGCTTGTCAAAGTGTGTGCCACACCGTAAAGTGGAACGTTTGTTGCAGAGCGGATTTACCTGGTAGGGCGATGGCAGCGAAAAAGAAGACGCGAAAAATTGGGAAAACGCGAATGAGGCGTCAAACGGTGGGAAAGTCGCCACGTTTTACCGCTGGGGAGTGGTTCGAAAAGCTTGCAGCGGTGCAGGCACGGTTGCGGGCTCCTGATGGCTGTCCTTGGGACCGCGAACAGACCCACGCATCCCTGCGGACTTATCTAATCGAGGAGGCCTACGAAGTCCTGGAGGCGCTGGAGAGTGGCGACGATGCCAAGTTTGCTGAAGAGATGGGGGATTTGCTGCTGCAGATCGTGTTTCATTCGGAGATTGCGAAGGAAGAGGGGCGGTTCACGGTTTCCGATGTAATTCGCGAAATTCACGACAAGATGGTGCGGCGGCATCCGCACGTGTTTGGAGAGAAGCGCGCGAAGGATTCCGCGGAAGTGCTGAAGAATTGGGAACAGATTAAGAAAGAGGAGCGCGCGGCGGCGGGCAAGAAGGCGCCGGATGCTCCGCAGGAAGAGGGAAAAGTTGGCTCGCTTATGGATGGAGTCTCGCGAGCTTTGCCAGCGGCGCTGGAAGGATTCCAGCTGACGCGGCGGGCGGCGCGGATTGGATTTGATTGGGATAATGTCGAAGGGGTGTTCGACAAACTGGGTGAAGAGGGTGGCGAACTTCGTCAGGCGGTGAGCGCGAAAGATGCAAGACGAACGGAAGAGGAAATGGGAGACTTGCTTTTTGCGGCGGTGAATCTGGCGCGTTTTTTGCACGTCGATCCGGAAATCGCGCTGAAAAAAGCTAATGCGAAATTCTCGTCGCGATTCCGGCGGATGGAGGATTTGGCTGCGAAGAGCGGAAGGGCGCTGGGGGATGTTCCCCGCGCGCAAATGGAAGAGTTCTGGGAATCCGCAAAACGCGCCGAGAAAAGTGATTCGCGAAAGTCGATGGAGGCTCGCAAAGACTGATGAGCGAGGGGATCGTCATCCGAAAATGCGCGGGCATCGAGGAATTTCAGCGCTGCGTTGCGTTGCAAAGAGAGATTTGGGGCGAAGAGGACCTCGAAGTCGAGCCGGCAACGCTGTTTGTGGTGGCGGAGGAGACCGGTGGACAAGTTTTAGGCGCGTTTGACGGGGCACGGTTGGTCGGCTACACGCTGGCGCTCGTGGGATTTGGTAACGGGACGGTGTTTCTTCATTCGCACATGACGGGTGTGCAGGGGGACTATCGCGACCGTGGAGTTGGGCGGGCACTGAAACTCTTTCAGCGTGAAGAAGCGTTGGGGCGGGGGATTCGCCTGATCGTTTGGACGTTTGATCCTTTAGAAACAAGAAATGCGCATTTCAACCTAAACCGTCTGGGCGCGATTTCCAGGAAATATCTTCCAAACCTTTACGGTCTAACTACCAGCCCGCTGCATCTGGGGCTTCCCACCGACCGACTTTGGGCGGAATGGCAACTGGATTCGGCGCGCGTGGTGGCGGCCGTTTCGGATTTGGCGAGAGAGCTAGGGGCGTCTCCTGCGACGATCGAACTGCCGGCAGAGCTCGATCTTTGGAAACAGAGCGATACCGGCGCAGTCGCAAGAGTGCAGGCGAGGATACGTGAAGAGTTTACGGGTTGGTTTGCGCGCGGGTATGCGGCGGTGGGTGTGGGGAAATCGGCGGCGGGCTGGGCGTATTTACTAGCTCCGTGGAGCGATTTTTAGTTTCGGCAAATTGGGAGACGGGCACGGCATGCCGTGCCCCTACGGAAGAAAGGGACGATGAGGATACGGGAAGTCACTTTGCGGGAAGTGCGAATGAAGCTAGTCGCTCCGTTCACAACGAGCGTGGATCATACGGATGAGCGGCGCATTATCTTGACGGAAGTCGTCACAGACGACGCGATTGGTTGGGGCGAGTGCGTCGCGGGAGAGAATCCCTTTTATAGCCCGGAGACGACCGATACGGCGTGGATGATTATGCGGGATTTCCTGTGGCCGATGATCCGAGGGAAAGAGTTCCCGGCTGCGGCTGGCGTATGGGAGATCCTGGAACAAGTGCGCGGGCACAACATGGCTAAAGCTGCGCTGGAAGCGGCGATTTGGGACGCGGAGGCCAAGCAGAAGGGTGTGCCGCTAGCGAGGCTGCTGGGTGGAACGCGGGAAGAAATCTCGAGCGGCGTTTCGATTGGGATTAAGGATTCGCTCGACGAATTGGCCGCCGCAGTGCGGAAGGAACTTGCGGCCGGTTATCAGCGCATCAAAATAAAAATTAGGCCGGGGAAGGAACTGCCACAGGTGAAGCGGCTGCGCGAGGAGTTTCCCGGGATCAAGCTGATGGTGGATGCCAACTCGGCTTACCGGATGGAGGATTGGCCGCTGTTGAAGCAGCTGGAAAGCTTTTATTTGATGATGATTGAACAGCCGCTTGGCTGGGACGATTTGTACAGCCACGTGGAGCTGCAGAAAAAGCTCGACACGCCTATTTGCCTGGACGAGTGCATACATTCGGAGGAGCAGGCGCACGCGGCGATTACCCTGGGTGCGTGCAAGATTATCAACATCAAGATGGGGCGCGTCGGCGGTCACGCTGTTGCAAAACGAATCCATGATTTGTGCGAGCAAAATAGCATGCCGGTGTGGTGCGGGGGGATGCTGGAATCCGGAATCGGGCGGGCGCACAACATTGCGCTATCGACGCTGCCCAACTTCACGCTGCCTGGAGACGTGTCCGCCAGCCGGCGCTATTGGGATGAGGACATTATCGAGCCGGAAGTGACTGTTTCTGCCCAGGGCACGATTCGCGTGCCAACGGGGCCGGGGATTGGGTTCGAGCCTCGACGCGAGCGCATTGAAAGACTGACTGTGCGGAAAGAACGGCTGGTCTGAGGACGTGCTGGTCGAGTCTTCCAAGGGGCGCGCGCCTAGCCGTCTACTTATCGGTGCGCTGATCGGCATAGTCGTAGTGATATGGGCCGTTAATTTTATTGCTGCGAAGATCGGCTTGCGGTCATTCCCTCCTTTGACGATGGCTTCCTTCCGCGTGTGCGCCGCAGGCCTGGTCATGGTTCCTTTTTATTTGTGCGTTAAGCGGTTACGGCTGCCGGCCTTTGCCGAAGCCGGTGCTGCCCGCAAGCAGGGATTCACGCGGCGCGATGCTTGGACGTTTCTTTACTTGGGGTTCTTCGGCGTTAGTGTGAATCAGTTTTGCTTCACGCTGGGGTTGCACTACACCTCGGTGAGCCATTCGGCGGTGATCGTGGGCATGGGGCCGATTTACACGCTGATCCTCGCGGTGCTGTTGCGCCTGGAAAGAGCTACGTGGCACAAGGTTGTGGGCATGGCCATCGCCTTTACGGGTATCGCGGTGCTGGCTTCGGAACATGGCATCAGCTCCCACTCGCCGTCGCTGCTTGGCGATGCCATAACCATGACTGGTTCAGTAGGGTTCGCGACCTATGCGGTGCTTGGGAAGCGCGTAGCCGGCGAGTACGACGCCCTGACGATGACCGCCTACAACCACTTTGCGGGTGCGCTCATATTGCTGCCGTTGGCTGTGCATCAGGCGTGGATGTTGGGGGCAGCGGGGAACTGGCGCGCCGTTCCGTGGCAGGCGTGGGCCGCCATTTTATATATGGGACTATTTGGGTCGGCGGTGGCGTACGTCCTTTACTACTGGCTGCTGCGGTATCTCGAAGCTTCGCAGCTGAGTGCCTTCACCTACTTGCTGCCGGTCCTGGCATCGATTCTCGGCATTCTGACCCTGGGAGAGAAAGGCTCTTGGACGCAGGTGGTGGGCGGCACGCTCGCGCTGGGTGGTGTGTACTGGACCGAGTCCGGCAGGGCGTCGAGATTAGCGACGAACGGTGGCGTCCGGTAGTGGGTCAGTTTCCGATTATGCGACCTACCGGGAGTTGCGCCAATAAAACGCCACCAGGACCTGAGGTGGCACCCTAGAATCGAGTTAAAAGTTGTTTCAGCGATGCCAGCAAGTGGTGCCAAGACGGCATAGTGGACAAAGGGACGGCAATCAGAGGTACTAAGAAAAGTGACGCTGCGCCCACCCACGTGGCGCGATGGACCCGGCGCCTTGTCAACAGGTCGAAGGTGATCGTGGCCAAACCGAACAATTGCAGCACAAGTCCGACGAGCGGCGGCTTGGCAGCGATAAATGCAAAGGGCCAGCGAGCGATGGCAGGGCCCAGCATTCCGATCGTTCCGAAGAGCATCAGCCGCTTGTGAGACGCCGGATTCCGGCGAAGCAGCAAGCCCGCAGCAAACATCCCAAACGAGAAGTTGATTCCGATCACGTCAAGCGCAAGAATCTGTGCCTCATCCTGCCCGAGGAACGTAATACCCCTGCGCAGTCCTTCGAGCATAACTGCGTATCCCATGATGAGCACTAACCCCACCAGGACTGCGCCAAAGGCGCCGAGTTTCTTGTGCAGGTCCACGCGGTCCGCAGCCACCAGCGAGGGCTGTATGGCAAACAGTGCAATCCAGGAGGCAAACACGACTCCGTGAAGAGCGACCAGTAGGTTAGGCAAATGATAGTGGTAGATGGGCGCCAAGAAAAAGGTGCGGGCGAATCCGAGAAACATTGCCGCTATGATCAGCACCGCCATGGCTGGGAAGAAGATCTTTTCCAAACGCAGACGCGCGGAACTCGGTGCCAACGCTACCGAACTCGCCTCGCTAGCTGACATCGTCCGGTCTCCTCTGCTGGTGTGCTGGAGCGACGAGGGGTGAATGTTAGGTGCTGTGGAGAGGCAGTGTCAACAACTGAGATCGCTGACATCACTCACTTCCTGATAAACGCGGTATCGGAAACTGGCCCAACCGGAAACTGACCCACTGCCGGGCGTCCCGTCACGTTGACCTGATTTTGGCGGCGTGTTAGGTTGCCGAGGCTTGCTCAGTTTTGTCGACGAAAGGTGCGCTTGGAGTAGGAGCAGCTCAGCGCCGAGAGGCCATGTTCTTCGCATGACCACGAAACCGACTAATCTTGGTGGCAGAATGCCCTTGCGATGGGGCGGGGAAGCTGCGCGTATTGCTGTGATTCCCGGCGATGGGATTGGGAAGGAAGTGATACCGGAGGCGGTCAAGGTGTTGCGGGCGGTGACGGCGCCGGCGAAACGGCCGATGGAGTTTGTAGAATTTGATTGGGGCGCGGACAGGTATCTGAAGGACGGCGTGACATTGCCCGCGGGAGCAGTCGAGATGCTGCGGGACGAGTTTGACGCCATTTTGTTTGGGGCATTGGGCGATCCGAGGGTTCCTTCCAACCAGCATGCAGCGGACATTCTGCTAGGGTTGCGGTTCAAGCTAGACCTTTATGTGAATGCGAGGCCCGTTGACCTGCTGCATGAGCGGCTGACGCCACTGAGGGATCGCAGCGAAAAGGACATCCGGTTGATGGTGTTCCGGGAGAACACGGAAGGGCTGTATGTCGGCGTGGGAGGGTTCTTCAAGAAGGGGACGGCGGACGAGATTGCCGTGCAGGAAGATGTCAACTCGCGCAAAGGCGTCGAGCGGATCATCCGGTATGCATACGATTATGCCCGGCAGAACGGGTTGAAGCGCGTTTGCATGAGCGACAAGTCGAACGCGATGACGTTTGCGCACGACCTGTGGCAGCGAGTGTTCAAGGAGGTGCGGCAGGAGTATCCGAAGATTGAGTCGCGGCACTTGTATATCGACACTTTGGCTATGGAGATGGTCCGCGACCCGTCCCAGTTCGATGTGATTGTGACGTGCAACCTGTTTGGGGATATTGTGAGCGACCTCGGGGCTCAGCTTGCGGGCGGGCTTGGGCTGGCGCCTTCGGGGAATATTCATCCAGGCAGGACTTCGCTCTTCGAGCCAGTGCATGGCTCTGCGCCGAACATTGCCGGGAAGGGGATCGCTAACCCATTTGGCTCCGTGTTGGCTTCGGCGATGATGCTCGATTTTATTGGGTGGAAACAGGAAGCTCAAGTTTTACGCGAAGGCGCGAGAGTTGCATTGAAAGAGAATTTCGTTACGCCTGATCTCGGTGGAGTTAAACAAACGGTTGAAGTTGGAGATTGGCTCGCAAATTTTGCAGCGAAGTCAAAATAAGCATACTTAAACCAGAACATTAAGTGCTCCCGCGCGCATTTCGGCTAGTTAAGAGTAGTTCACGCTTTGCTTTCGATCTCCCAGACTCAAGCCTGTAATCAACATTCCCAACAAGAATCCGCCGATGTGCGCCCACCAAGCGACGCCGCCCGTGGCAACTGCCCCCACGGTGCTTACTCCCGCCGCAAACTGGAGGAAGAACCAATAACCCAAGATGATGAAGGCAGGAATGGGTATGAAAAATATGAAGACAAGCGTCAAAACCCGTGCGCGTGGATAAAGAATAATGTAGGCCCCCATGACTCCGGAGATGGCGCCGCTGGCTCCGAGTGCGGGCACAGTGGAATGGTAGTTGAAGAGGATGTGCGTTAGACCCGAGCCTATTCCGCAGACGAGATAGAAGAGAAGGTAGGGGAGATGGCCGTAGTAGTCTTCCACGTTGTCGCCGAAAATCCAGAGGAAGAGCATGTTTCCGGCTATGTGCAGGAAGCCGCTGTGCATGAACATGCTGGTGAAGACGGGAAGGAAGGCGGCCTCGAGGCTGCCATGACCGTTGAACGCCAGGCGGATATGGTTGGGGATGGTGGCATTGGCTAGTTCGAAGACTTGTTGTTGACGAGGGGGAAGGGTGAGTTCGTAAAGAAAGACGATGACGTTCGTCAAAATAAGAAGGGTGTTGACGACCGGATAGGTCCGGCGGGGGTTCAGGTCTTTGAGAGGGATGAACATACCGTTGTGTTGGAGGCGCGCCGGCTAGGGGAAAGCTGCGCGGTTTCGCTGGCCCTTGTGTTGCAGCTTTTCGATTCTGCGCAATTCCGAAATCCCCCCTCGCGCGCCTAGCGCTTCGCAGTTCAGGCCCGCCGCAGCGCAAGCGAAGTCCAGGATGCGCTGCAGTTCCCATCCGTTCAAGATGCCGTAGGAGAAACCGGCGTGAAAGAGGTCGCCTGCGCCGGTGGTGTCGGCGACGCGGACTTTGTAGGAGGGAGAATACCAGAATCGCCGGCCATCCCAAGCAAGAGCGCCGTCAATCCCGAGCGTCGCACAGACAGCTCGGCAGCCGTAGGTTCGTTTGAGAAGCGGAAGAGCTTTGAGGAGGTCCCGCTCGCCGGTAGCGGCGCTGGGCAAGTCCCGGGATGTAACCGGATAATCGACGAGGGGGAGCAGTCTGGCTAGTTGCGAGGACCAGTGGTCGAAATCGGCAACCACGGGGATATTTTCTGCGCGGGCCCAAGAGGCAGCTTTTCGGGTGGCAGCAGGATCGTGGCCATCAATGTAAAGGAGGCGCGCGGAGTGAACCCAACTTCGTTGGAGAAAGGATGGCGGTATGGTGAGGCGAGGATCGCGGCGCCAGACGACGGTGCGCTCGCCGGACTGCGCCTCCACGAAAATGAAGGACATTTGACTAAGTGTTTTGGGCGTGCGCGCGAGATGGAAGGTGACGCGTTCACGCCGAAGGTCGCGGCGGTGGAGTTCCGCCAGGTGGTCGTCGCCCACACAGCCGACGTAATGAGTACGAAGCCCCCAGCGCTGGCAGGCGATAACGGTGGTGGCGACCTGGCCGCCGAGCATAATCTGCGCGCTGAGGGTTTCGACCTTTGACCCGAGGGAGGGGAACTGAGCCACTTGGAGAACGGTATCGGCGGCGTTTTCGCCAATTCCCAAAATGTCGAATTCTTGAGAGCGCATAAGCCGCTGTGCAGGGTAACGGAAGAACGTGAAAATGCAAAGCAGGTTAAGAGTTATCGCTGCGTCCGATAATTATGGATGCAGCGAGCGGCTGGTTAACAGAATCTGGCGGGTGATTTTCAGGTGCGTCGGTGGCGCTGCTGAGCGCATCTCAAGTGCAGCTTCAGTGCTGGGTCGTGCCTTTCTTTTTTGTGAAGTGCTGAGTTTTATTTATCCGTGAGGCGTTACGTAAGCATTGCGCGACGGGAGCGTGTATGGTAATTAAATTAGTTCTGCGTGTGCACGCGAATCGGACATAGGTCTGCATTGTGTCCGGCAAGGCGTCGGCGCGCCGACAGCTCATGCCTGCCAGGGAAACGGAAGCCATCATCTTGAAGACTTTTTCGCTGGGAGAGGCGGACCGCCTGGTGAGTTTTTTCGGGCGGACATCGGGACGGATGCGCGGTGTCGCTGCCGGTGCTCGCAGGATAAAAAACCGCTACGGTTCGACGCTGGAGATTCTGTCTCACGTTCAGCTCTGGTACATCGAAAAAGAGACTCGGGACCTTGTGCGCATTCAGCAGTGCGAGCTTCTCGAATCTTTTAATAAGTCGCAGAGCGATTACGAGCTGAGCACCGGACTGGCGGTGGTCAGCGAAGTTTCGGAACAGGTGCTGCCAGAGCATGAAACCGCGGAGTCCATGTTCCGGTTGCTTTTGCTCACGGTTCGCGAAATTGAGCGCACCGGCGCGTGGCAGTTGCCCCTGAGTTATTTTGCGTTTTGGGCGGTGCGCCTCGGCGGCTGGCTACCTCAGTTTGATCGTTGCGCGGCTTGTGGTGCAACCTTCGGACCGCAAGCGGCGTTTCATGCGCCGTGGGAGGCAGGACTCTTTTGCGAGAAGTGCCGGCGCGGCGGCATGAAGTCGCTGCATTTGGCGGCGCGGCAGCTTGCCGAGCGGTTTGCGGGAGAGAAACTCGATAAGATAGAGTTCCTTCCTGCCATACATCAACCTGCGGCGGAACTGCGAGAGGCTTCGTTGAATTGGATTGAGCATCACACGGAGAAGCCGCTGGCTACACGAAGGCTTTTGGAGACGACTTGATTGCTAAAGTAAAACTTGAGAAAAGACCGGTTGGCCTAAACTTTCAGGATTTAGTTTTGAAGCTTTCGCATTTTTGGGCGAAGCAGGGATGCGTCTTGCAGCAACCGTACGATGTTGAGGTTGGCGCTGGCACGATGCATCCGGAAACATTTCTGCGCGTGCTGGGACCTGCTCACTATCGAGTCGCTTATGTGCAGCCCAGCCGTCGGCCCTCCGACGGACGCTATGGCGAGAATCCAAACCGGCTTTACAAACACACACAGCTTCAAGTGATTCTGAAACCATCTCCTGCAGATGTGCAGGATCTTTATCTTCAGAGTCTCGGTGCCATCGGCATCACTTTGAAA
Source organism: Candidatus Acidiferrum sp. (assembly GCA_035258025.1). GTDB lineage: Bacteria > Acidobacteriota > Terriglobia > Acidiferrales > UBA7541 > Acidiferrum. Next base: position 13,366 of record DATEWL010000011.1, read on the forward strand.
GAGCACGACATTCGCTTCGAGGAAGACAACTGGGAATCGCCGACGCTAGGTGCCTGGGGCATTGGATGGCAGGTGCTGTTGGATGGATTGGAAATCACGCAGTTCACCTATTTTCAGCAGAGCGGCGGCATCGACCTCGACCCCATTTCCGTGGAACTGACGTATGGACTGGAGCGAATCTGTCAATTTTTGCAGGATGCCTCCAGCGTCTACGATCTTCGCTGGTCCGCGGACAAGACGTATGGCGATATCCGTCTGGCGGAGGAGCAGCAGTTCTCCGAGTACAGTTTCAATCGCAGCGACGCAAAGGCAATTCGCGCGGAGTTCGAGCTGCACGAGAAGCAAGCAAAGGAGCTCCTCGATGGTTTCGCGGGGAAGGTAGGGAAGGAGCGCGAGCGGTATCCGCTTCTTCCGGCTTACGACCACTGCCTGAAGTGCTCACACCTGTTTAACCTGATGGATGCGAGGGGAGTTATCTCGACGACGGAACGTGCCGCGCTTATGGCGCGGGTCCGTACGCTGGCATGCCGCGCAGCTGCAGCGTATCTCGAACAGATTGGCGGGCCAACCGTGCGCCGCGAGGTGCGCGGATGAATCGCACTAAAGAAAAGGCCGCGGAAAAGCGAGTTGAAGTATTGCTTGAAGTTGGTAGCGAAGAGATTCCGGCGGGGATGCTGCCGAAGGCGGAGGAAGACCTGCGTGCGAATCTAGAAAAACTTCTTGCGGCAGAGAATCTATCCGACGGCGTGACTGTAGAAAGTTTCAGCGCGCCGCGAAGGCTCGTCGCGCACGTGCGCGGTCTGCGCGAAAAACAGGCCGACGTGGAGAGCGAAGTGACCGGGCCACCAAAGTCGGTGGCGTACGATGCGGTCGGCGAGCCGACACGCGCAGCGCACAGCTTTGCGGAGAAACAGGGTCTTTCTCTGAAGGACCTTTATGTAGTGAAGACTCCCAAGGGCGAGTACCTGGCCGCCAAACAAGTGAAACGCGGCCGCACCGCCGAGCAGATCTTGAACGAAATGCTTCCGCGAGTGATTCATGATTTGGCCTGGCCGAGGTCGATGACGTGGACAGGGATTGATGGCGCGCGGTTCATCCGCCCGATTCGATGGATCGTCGCCGTGGTGAATGGCAAGCCGTTGAAGTTTTCATTTGCAGGAGTGACTGCGGGAGATACGACGCTTGGTCATCGTTTTCTCGGCAAAGGGCCGCTTCGCGTAAAAGACTTCGCGGACTATGAGAAAAAGTTGAAGGCGAACGGAGTGATCGTTCGGCCGGCGGAGCGCGGAGAGAAGATTTCCAGGGAACTGGCGGCGCACTCCAAGAGGGCAGGGTATCGAATCCACGAGGATGCGGAGCTGCTGCGGCTGGTCACCTACCTCAACGAATGCCCGAGCGTGCTGGAAGGAGATTTCGATCCAGCGTTTCTTGCGCTTCCCGACGAAATCTTGATCACCGTGATGCGCGGACACCAAAAGTATTTTGCCGTCGAGAAAAGGAATGGAGAAGTGGCGCCGCATTTTCTGGCGGTGATCAATCTTCCCAGAGATCCCAAAGGCTTGGTGCGTGCCGGTCACGAACGCGTGTTGCGTGCGCGGCTGGCGGACGCACAATTCTTTTGGGAGTCGGATCAGAAATGTCGGCTCGCCGACTATTTGCCGAAGCTGGAACGTGTCACGTACGAATCGCGGCTGGGGAGCTATCGCGACAAAGTAGAACGCGATCGCGCAATTGCGCGCTGGCTTTCCGAGCAGTGGTTCAATAGTGGACTGATGCAGGCGCATGTGGCAGAAACAGATCGTGCGGCGGAACTTTCCAAGTGCGATCTCGCCACCGAGATGGTTCGTGAGTTTACGGAGTTGCAGGGGATTGTCGGCGGACTTTATGCGCGGGCTCAGGGCGAGCCGGATGCCGTGGCAGATGCGATTTACGATCACTATCGGCCTGTGGGTCTTGATGATCCCATACCGAGAAACCTAACCGGCTGTGCCGTCGCTTTGGGCGACAAGCTTGATTCGATTGTCGGGTGCTTTGCAGTGGGCTTGGTTCCTACAGGGTCCAGCGATCCTTACGCTTTGCGGCGCGCGGCCCTGGGTATTGTAAAAATCATTCTTGAACGGAAGCTCCCGGTTTCGATATCGCTCGCAGTTGGTGCGGCTGCCAAAGCTTTGCTGACCAATCCTCCGAAGCGCGGAGTCACGCCGGAGCAGGAAACACAGGTGATGGATTTCATTTTGGACCGCGCAAAGTTTGTCTTGCGCGAGCGCGAGAAGTTCAGCTACGACGAAGTCAATGCCGTGTTCCGTGCTGGCGTCGATGATCTAGTGGACGCGCACAAGCGGCTCATCGCGCTAAAGGCTATTCGCAAGTCGAAAAACTTTGAGCCGCTGGCCGTGTCCTTCAAACGCATCCGGAATATTCTTGAAAAATCCAATTTCAAGAAAGAGAACGCTCCAGGAATACAGACCGACTTGTTCGAGAGCGGAGTCGAGCGTGAATTGTTCGCAGCTGTGCGATCGGCGGCAGCGAAAGTGCAAGCCGAGAAGCGGGCGGGGAAATATCAAGAAGCACTTGAAGGTATTGCGGGACTTCGAAAAGCGGTGGACGACTTCTTCGAGGGCGTTATGGTGATGGCGGAGAATGAAGCCGTGCGAAAAAATCGTCTGGCTTTGCTCGCGGAAATACTGAGGGAGTTCACGACGATCGCGGATTTTTCGGAACTGGGCGGAGAGGAACGCAGATAGCGAAGATAAAGTTTTGCTTTAAGTTCTAAAGAGTAGGTAGGTCGGCGTGCCGACGGATTTTTTTCGGCCGCTGCATAGAGGTGCTGTCGCTAGACGGTTTCCAAAATTCAAAAAAGACAAGCGAGGAACACAGTGAGTAAATGGGTCTATTTTTTCGGAGCGGGCAAAGCGGAGGGCGATGGGACACAGCGTGCTCTATTGGGGGGGAAGGGTGCAGGTCTTGCTGAGATGAGCCGGATTGGTCTGCCCGTGCCTCCCGGTTTCACGATTACTACGGAAGTCTGCACCTACTATTACGGCAACAAGAAGAAGTACCCGAAGTCCCTCGACGCAGAGGTTAAGAAGGCTGTTGCCCGCGTGGAAAAGATAATGGGCACGAAGTTTGGCGACAACAAGGCGATGCCGATGCTGGTATCCGTGCGTTCCGGCGCCCGCGATTCGATGCCCGGCATGATGGACACGATTTTGAATCTGGGCCTGAATGATGAAACCGTGCGCACTCTGGCCAAGGCAACTAAGAATGAACGATTCGCATGGGACTGTTATCGCCGATTCATTCAGATGTATGGCGATGTCGTGATGGGCGTGCAAAAGCGTCCGGACGAGGACCACGAACCGTTCGAGGTCGTCATTCATGATCTCAAGCACGAACGGCATCATGCGGACGTCGACGATCCGAAACTGACGGTGGGGGATCTACAAGAATTGGTCGTTCGCTTCAAGAAACTGATCAAGGAACGCACTGGGACGGAGTTCCCGCAGGACGCTTGGAAACAGCTCTGGGGCGCGGTGGGCGCGGTGTTTGGTTCGTGGATGAATGATCGCGCCATCGTTTATCGCCGCAAATACAATATCCCGTCCGAATGGGGCACCGCCGTAAACGTACAAGCGATGGTCTATGGCAATACCGGTGACAAATCCGGGTCGGGCGTGGCCTTCACGCGTGATCCGGCGACCGGAGAGAAAGTCTTCTACGGGGAATTCCTCATCAACGCGCAAGGAGAAGACGTGGTGGCCGGTGTGCGCACGCCAGAGCCCGTCGCACAGCTCAAGAATTACCTTCCCAAAGCGTTCAATGAGTTGGAGAAGATTCGCCAGACCTTAGAGAAACACTTTAAGGACATGCAGGACTTCGAGTTCACCATTCAAGATGGCAAGGTGTTCATGCTCCAGACGCGCAACGGCAAGAGAACGGGATTGGCTGCCGTCCGCGTCGCGGTTGAAATGGAGAAGGAGAAGCTGATTGACTGGAAGACCGCCATCAGACGAGTCCCCGCTGACCAACTCGACCAAGTTCTGGCGCCGGTGTTTGATCGGAAGGCCGTTGCGGCCGCCAAGGTCATCGCGAAGGGATTGCCGGCCGGACCCGGAGCAGCTGCCGGCAGGATGTATTTGAATGCGGATCGTGCCGTTGTGGCTGCCGAAAGAGGAGAAAAGGTCCTGCTCGTCCGCAACGAGACTTCGCCCGAAGATTTGCGCGGCATGATCGCCGCTGAGGGCATTCTCACGGCAAAGGGCGGCGTCAGTTCTCACGCGGCACTTGTGGCTCGCCAGATGGGCAAGGTCTGCGTGTGTGGCGCAGCGGCGCTTGAGATCGATTACGCCGCCAAAACGATGACCGTCGATGGCGTAATTTATAAGGAAGGGGACTTTCTCTCGATCAACGGCACTGCAGGCGAGGTTTACCCGGGTCAAATTCCCACCGCTGCGTCCGAAATCGTTCAAGTATTGATTGAGAAATCCCTCGAGCCCAAGAAGAGCCAGACTTACCAAAACTTCCAAAAGCTGATGGACTGGTGTGCCAAGGTCACCCGGCTAGCGGTCCGCACCAACGCCGACACACCCGAACAGACGGCTCATGCCCTTGCGTTCGGCGCTGTTGGCATTGGGCTTTGCCGCACCGAGCACATGTTCTTCGAAGGCAATCGAATCGACGCGATGCGCGAGATGATTTTGGCGGACACCAAGGAGCATCGGAAGGCGGCTCTCGCCAAGATTCTGCCCTATCAGAGAGACGATTTTGCTGGCATGTTCAGGGAATTGAAAGGATTTCCGGCGACGATCCGGTTCCTTGACCCTCCTCTGCATGAGTTTCTGCCGCATGACCATGCCGCGCAGAGCGCACTGGCAAAGAAGATGGGAGTGCCGGTTGAGAAAGTCCACCAACGAGTTAAAGAATTACATGAATTTAACCCGATGCTCGGCTTCCGGGGCTGTCGCCTGGGCATTGTCTATTCGGAGATCTCCGAGATGCAGTCTCGCGCTATCTTCGAAGCCGCGGCGGAAGTTCAGAAGGCGGGGATAAAGGTGAATCCTGAAGTCATGATTCCGCTGGTCGGATTTAAGAAAGAATTGGACCTGCAGGTCGAGGTCGTTCATCGGATTGCAAGCGAGGTGATGAAGGAAAAGGGTGTAAAGCTGAATTACCTGGTTGGCACGATGATTGAGGTTCCTCGGGGCGCGCTCACAGCCGATGAGATCGCGCAGACGGCCGAGTTCTTCAGTTTTGGCACCAATGACTTGACCCAAACCTGCCTCGGCATGAGCCGCGACGATTCCGGCTCCTTCCTCGGGCCTTACCAGGAATTGGAGATCGTCAAAAAGAACCCATTCGCTA
>DATEWL010000012.1:0-5306 GCA_035258025.1 Candidatus Acidiferrum sp.
GAAAAAAAACTCGGCGGCAACCGCCTCTTCTACCTTTCCACCCCGCCGGAAGTCTATCCTCACATCGTCGAGCAGCTCGGCCGCGCCGGTCTCGCGCGCCCATCTTCGCCAAACTCCTGGGTGCGCATCATTATTGAGAAGCCCTTTGGCCGTGATCTTGCCACCGCCAAGGAACTCAACAAAACGGTTCTCAATGTCTTTGAAGAAAAGCAGATCTACCGTATCGATCACTATCTCGGTAAAGACACCGTCCAGAATTTGCTCGTTCTTCGTTTCAGCAATGGTATTTTCGAGCCGCTTTGGAATCGCAACTATGTTGACTGCGTCCAAATCACTGCCGCGGAAACACTCGGTGTTGAGCGGCGCGGCGGGTTCTATGAAACCACCGGCGCGCTTCGCGACATGATCCAAAGCCACGTGCTTCAGCTCACTTCCCTGGTCGCCGTCGAGCCCCCAGCCTCGTTTGACGCCACGTCAGTCCAAAATGAAAAATTGAAGGTCCTCCAATCCATCCGTCCGTTTAATCTTGAAATGGTCGCGCAATCCGTCGTCCGCGGGCAGTATGCTCCGGGCCAGATTGATGGCAAGCGCGTGCCCGGGTATCGCGAGGAACCCGGCGTTAGCCAGACTTCTCGCACCGAAACCTTTGTCGCCGCGCGTTTGTTGATCGACAATTGGCGCTGGGCTGGCGTCCCCTTTTACTTGCGTACGGGAAAGCGCCTGGCCACGCGCAGCACGGAAATCATGATCCAGTTCCGCTGCGCCCCTCACATCGTCTTTCGCGATCGCGAAATCGAGCCGAACCGCCTCATTCTCAACATCCAGCCCGAAGAGGGCATATCCGTTTCCTTCGGCGCCAAGCGCCCCGGAACCGAAATGCGCATTGGAAACGTCAACATGAATTTTAGCTACAAGGAAGGTTTTGGCGAAGTATCGCGCAGCGCATACGCCACACTCGTGAACGATTGTCTGCGGGGGGATGCCACGCTCTTCGATCGCGGCGATAACGTCGAAGCGGCCTGGGCGCTCGTCGACCCGATTCTCGACGTTTGGAGCGCCGCAAAAAGCGCCAAAGTCCCCGAATATCCCGCGGGTAGCTGGGGCCCGCGCGAATCCGATCTGCTTCTCGAACGCGACAGAAAAAAGTGGCTCAATCCATGATTTCGAGCTTGGGTAGTGCTATCGAACGGCAACACGACGGGGGGAATAGGTGATTCTTGCGGGCGATGTTGGCGGCACGAAATGCAATCTGGCGCTCTTTTCTGAAAAAGGCGGCAAGCTCACTTCCGTCTTCAAGCAGCGCTTTGCCAGCAAAGACTTTGCGCAATTTGATCTGATCGTTCGCGAGTTTTCGCTGCAAGCAGCGCCCCACCTCGCCAAAGAACGCGTGCGCGCGGCAGGCTTCGGAGTCGCTGGCCCAGTCATCAACAATCGCGTTCGCGCCACCAATCTCCCGTGGACCGTCGATGCCTCAACGCTGGCAAGCGAATTAAATCTCCCCGACGTCGTGCTGATGAACGATCTCGGCGCCACGGGTCACAGCATCGAGCATCTCGCTCCCGAAGAATACTGCGTCCTCAATCCCGGCGAGCCAGAATATGGTGGAACGCGCGCTCTCCTCGCTGCCGGCACTGGCCTCGGCCAGTCCATCCTCGTTTGGGACGGTGCCCGCTATCGAGTCGTGCCTTCTGAAGGCGGCCATTCCGATTTCGCACCGCACACTGAACAGCAGATCGAACTCCTCCGCTACATGCGCCGCCGCTATCCCCAAGTGAGTTGGGAACTCATCCTGAGCGGCCGCGGGTTCCGCACCATCCACGAGTTCCTCAATCCCAACGTCATACATCATTCCTTTGAGGATCCAGGCATGGATCCAGCTCCCGAAATCACTAAACTCGGCCTCTCCAAAGCGTGCCCCGTCTGCTCCGATACTTTGGATCTTTGGACCGCTATCTATGGCGCCGAAGCAGGCAACCTCGCTCTTAAGGTTCTCGCCCTCGGCGGCGTTTATGTTGCTGGCGGCATCGCCGTCAAAATCATCGAAAAAATCAAGGACGGTTCCTTCTTTGAGGCGTTCCGCGACAAGTGGAAATTCGAGAGCCTGCTGAGCAACATCCCCGTCTCAGTAGTGCTCAATGAATCTGCGCCGCTGCTCGGCGCCGCCTACGAAGCCCTCGCGTCGCTTCCGCATCGATAGCCTGCCATCCGGCTTCGCTGTCCCGAAAAACTCCAACATAAGATCCTTTTGGGGGAGGCGCTTACTTCTCACGTTGCTCTTTATGTAACCGGCGCTCAAATGCCTTCCATCAGTAACGAGTCGCAACGCGACTGTCTCACGACTGGAAACCTCGCCTCGCACCCTTCTTCTTCACCTCGTCTTTGCTGACTGAAGCCCTCCATCAATTCTCGAAATGGCCTGCACACCTGTTCGCCCCCTCAATCTTAATGTTCTTTGATAAGCTACGAAGACGCGCAACCTCTTGAAGGCTAGGGCCATGCGCGACCTTATTGCATAGCAATCACCAAGGAGCACTTCATGAGCAGTGCCGTAACAACGCAAGTCACCGAGCCGCAAAACTACATCAATGGCGCCTGGCGCCGTTCTTCGTCTACCGAATTCGTTGATGTCACCAATCCCGCCACCACCGAGGTACTCGCCCGGACGCCGATGTCTACTCCCGCCGATGTCGCCGCCGCCGTCCAGGCCGCCGCAGATGCGTTTCCCGCCTGGCGTCGCACTCCTCCCGGCGAGCGCGTGCAATATCTCTTCAAGCTGAAAAATCTTCTAGAAGAGCATATCGACGAACTCTCCCGCCTCATCACTCTCGAAAACGGCAAGACCTTCGGCGAAGCCAAGGCCGAACTCCGGCGCGGCATCGAAAACGTCGAAGTCGCCTGCGGCATTCCCATGATGATGCAGGGCTACAACCTCGAAGATGTCACGCCGGGCGTCGATGAAATGCAAATCCGCCAGCCTCTAGGAGTTGTCGCTGCCATCGTCCCGTTTAATTTTCCCGCGATGATCTCCTACTGGTTCCTCCCTTACGCCATCGCTTGTGGCAACACCTTCGTCCTCAAGCCCTCCGAGCGCGTCCCTCTAAGCATGATCCGCGCGTTCGAACTCCTCGAAAAAACCGGCCTCCCCAAAGGCGTTGTCAATCTCGTGAACGGCGGCAAAGACGTCGTCAACGCGCTCTGCGATCATCCGCAAGTCCGCGCAATCAGCTTCGTCGGTTCCACTCCCGTCGCAAAGCACGTCTACACACGCTCGGCCGCCAGCGGCAAGCGTATGCAATGTCAGGGCGGCGCGAAAAACCACGTCATCGTTCTTCCCGATGCGGATATGGAACTAGCCACACAAATCATCAGCGACAGTGCCTTCGGCTGCGCCGGACAACGCTGCCTCGCCGTCTCCGTAGCCGTCACCATTGGCGACGCACAAAAATCATTTCGCGATTCCATCGCCCACTCGGCCTCGACTCTTAAAGTCGGCTACGGCCTCGAACCCGGTGTGCAAATGGGCCCCGTCATCTCCACCGACAGCAAACGCCGTATCGAATCGCTAATCTCTGCTGGCGAAGCCGAAGGCGCCAAAGCCATCCTCGATGGCCGCAACACGAAAATCCCCAATCACGAATCCGGCAGCTTCCTCACTCCCACAGTTCTCGATGGCCTCCCATCGACAAGCCAGCTCGCCAACACAGAAATCTTCGGCCCCGTCCTCAGCCTCGTCCACGCTGATTCCATGGACGAAGCCATGGACTTTCTCCGCCGCAGCCCCTACGGCAATCAAGCCTCTCTCTTTACCACTAACGGCGCCGCCGCCCGCCGCTTCCGCTACGAAGCCCCCGCCGGAAACATCGGCATCAACATCGGCGTCGCCGCTCCTATGGCCTATTTCCCGTTCAGCGGCTGGAAAGAAAGTTTCTTCGGCATCCTTCACGGCCAGGGTCGCGACGCCGTCGAGTTCTACACCGAATCCAAAATCGTGGTCGAGCGCTGGTCGCGCCAGGAAACCCGCAAGTTCTAATTCAAAGCCGCATTCGCGCCCCTCGATGAACGAAGCTGAGAAAATCTGCGAAGAGATACAAAAAGTGCTGCCGAAAGTCAGCCCTGGAACCTTGCGCTTTTGGGGAGTGTGGTTTGGCAGGCCCTACGACAATGTCCATCGAATCGCAGCCTCAGAACATGATCGCGGTGTTCTACGGGTTCGTTTTAGTGAAGATGAGCAGCTAACAGTGTGGTTTCCGGTCGGTTTGACGCTGGATAGTTCAGTGTTTCAAATCAATGATGCCGAACGGGTTTTGTGGGAATGGTTTTACTACGGCCATCCCAAAACGCAGGAAAATCGCTACTTCTATGATTTCGTAAAGACTGCTGAAACCGTAGTGGCAAGCTCGAATGTGAACTCGTTCGTGCCCAACTTGAAAACAGATTCTACATTGCCCGCGGTTGAAATTCTTTCCTTACGTATCAACGTCAAGTCGCCGTAGGGGAAGTTGACTCTCGCATCGGTATTCTTTTCAGGATTTTATCAATGACTACCAAGCCTTTGAATCTTGACGTCCACGAACAAATCGAGTCGGCGCATACGCTGGCGTCGAAGTTCTACACCGACCCCGCCATCCTGGACGCAGAAAAATCCCGCATATTCCGCCGCACGTGGCAACTCGTGGGCACGCTCACCACTCTTTGTGGAGAAGTGAATGGCGCAAAACGAATCATCGCCGATCCAGAAAGTTTCTTCACTGTGGATGTTATTGGTGAACCCGTAGTTGTGGTCCGCGACAAGCAAGGCACGCTTCGTGCCTTCAGCAACGTCTGCCGCCACCGCGCCGGACCCATCGCGCAAGGCAGCGGGTGCAAAAATGTTTTCCGCTGCGGCTATCACGGCTGGACTTACACACTCGACGGCCGCCTCATCGGCACGCCCGACGTCGAAGGCGTTGAGTTCTTCGACCGCAGTACCATGGGCATGTTCCCGCTGCGCCTGGAAACCTGGGAACAACTCATCTTCGTTAACTTCGATCAAAACGCCGAGCCGCTCTCCGCGTATCTAGGCAAAATTCCCGAACAAGCCCGCGGTTTTCAATTCGAAGGTCTGCAATCCGTCGAACGCCGCGACTACATCATCGATTGCAACTGGAAGGTCTACGTCGACAACTATCTCGAGGGCTATCACATCCCCATCGCGCATCCCGGCTTGATGAAGGAAATCGATTACGCGCAATACCGCATCGATACGTTTCGTTATTATTCCCAGCAATTCGCTCCGATTCGCGCCATGAAGCCAGAGGAACAGGCGC
>DATEWL010000013.1:0-2641 GCA_035258025.1 Candidatus Acidiferrum sp.
GATTCGCGGCTACCCTTTCGGAACCTGGTTCAAGCTCCGATTCCTTGCCGGGCAGTTGAACCCCGATGTCTCTCTTCCCGAACTACTACGCCGTGTGAAGGAAGACCCTGCCAAATTGCGCTGGGTGATTCTTTCTCACACGCATCTCGATCATTCCGGCGGACTGATGGACTTGCCGCGCGTTCCTGTTCTTCTTTCTCAGGAAGAATTGCAATTCGCGGCCGACCCGAGCGTGCAGGCAAAGGGTTTCGTCATTGCCGCGCACGTGCACAAATTCCCTGCGCCCAGCGCGCCAAGTTTGCGCTTTGACCCTCAGCCTTACGAAACCTTCGACGAAAGCGCAGACCTTTACAAAGACGGATCAGTGGTCGTTGTGCCGCTGCGGGGGCATACGCCCGGCAGCGTGGGCATCTTCGTGAATCTGTCACCCAGCCGGCGCCTGTTTTATGTCGGCGACGCCGTCGATGATGCACGCGGATTTGAAGACCGTGTCGGCAAGTCGCTCATCCTGCGGGACAGCGACAACGATGAAGTGCTTGCCAATCAAATCGTCGTCCGGCTCAGCGAGCTGCACGAAAAACTGCCGGCGCTGACGATTATTCCCGCGCATGGCCGAAGCGCGTACAAAAAGTTCTTTCCCGGCGGCCCGTTGAGGTGCGTCTCGGCACAGTGAACAAGTTGTGAAGAAAAATGCCGTCCGTTAGAAACCGGACGGCAGAAGAGATGGACCGGACGGGAAAATTGCTATGCGCCTGAGCGATTAGTTGATTGCGGACGCAGCTGGCTCGACGCTGATGAAGCGGCCGTGGCGGCCCCTGTCCGTGAACTTCACGACGCCGGTGACGAGAGCGAAGAGCGTGTCGTCCTTGCCCTGGCCGACGTTTTCGCCGGCCTGGTGGCGCGTGCCGCGCTGGCGCACGAGAATCGTGCCTGCGTTGACGAGCTGTCCGCCGAAGCGCTTTACGCCCAGCCTTTGTCCGTGTGAATCGCGGCCGTTTGTAGAGGAGCCGCCGCCTTTCTTATGTGCCATGACGAATTTCCTTTTTTCTTGAAGGCTTTTTTCTCAGAAACCCGAGAAGAAAAATCCTTGATTGAAAGAGATTACAGCTTGATTTCGCTGACTTCGACGGCCGTGAAATTCTGACGATGGCCGCGAGAAATCTTGTACTGATTGCCCTTCTTGAACTTGAGCACGGTGATTTTCTTGGCGCGGCCCTGCGAGACGATCTTGCCGCTCACGCTGGCTTTGGAAGCGTCGCCGCCCAGGACGATTTTCTTTTCGTCGGTGTGGACAGCGAGAACCTTGCCGAACGTCACTTTTTCGCCTACTTCGCCCGAGACTCGCTCGATACGAATGGTGTCGCCCGGTGCGACGCGATACTGCTTTCCCCCGGTCTGAATAACGGCGTACATCTGCCCTCCAAGCTGTAGAGACAAACCCTAATTATAGGGGTGAACCTGCTAAAGCGTCAACGAAGGAACGCGGGTTGGGCGCGGAATTCTCGGCGAACGGCTCGGGGCGTCAACTCGTAGGGACAGGCAATACACACAATGAGCGAGGGATCGTCGTGGGCACCTAGTTCGTTCGGGGCATTCGCGATCGCGCGGTTTGCCGCATGCATGGTGGTTAACAATAAGTCCCCCTCCCCCCTTGGTTTTTCGCAAACGCTCATTCTAAACATACTTAAAGTCATGCGTTCCTCTATACATACGCAAGTGTTGATTCTACGTAACTTGCAGGCCATGTTTGCACCAAAAGTGGGCAAAACCCTGTTGTCTTGCAAATGTTGAAATCAGGGCACTTGCGCTGTGAGGGCGGGCCATAAAGCAAAAACGCCAGCAAGATGCTGGCGCTATGGGACAGTGCCCAATATTACCTAGCACATACTATACGGGAAAAGTAACTTCTTGTCAAGGAAAAGGGGGAGTGTTTCGCCGGGAAGAGGGCGCGGCTGGGAATGGCCGTGACGCTAAGAAACTAAAGAGGTTAGCGCGGAGGACGCTGAGGGCGCAGAGAGGCGGAGGGCGATGGAGGCGGCTAAGTCGCCGGGAAAAGCGGCTCTTAAGTACCGGAGTCCAGGGGGTTTGCAGGGTGACCGCAACTTTTGTGGCGTTTTAGAGTTTAACTACACAGGTGCTTCAGAATGAATGAGACACCTGAGAGCACTTAGGTCCGAGGCGTAATGGGTAAGTAGTTCGGATCTAGCGAGGATTAAGACCATGAGATATTTAAAATATTTGGCGCTGTTGGCTATTTGCGCTTTTGCGTTAGCCGCGCCGTCCCAGGCACAAGTTAGTGTTGGCGTTGGAGTTGGGCCGGTGTACGGCGGCTATGCTGCACCTGTTTGCGCGTATGGGTATTACGGGTATGCGCCGTATGCCTGCGCGCCTTACGGTTATTACGGACCGAGTTGGTTCGCTGGTGGAGTATTCATCGGGGCCGGACCATGGTTCCACGGCTATGGCGGCGGATATTGGGGCCGCGGCGGTTACTACGGACGCGGTGGTTATTACGGTGGCCGCGGTGGCTACTACGGACGCGGAGGCTATGCTGGTCGCGGACCGGTCGCTACTCCTTATCGGGGCGGCGGTGGAGTGGCTCGAGGCTCGGTAGGCGGTGGATTCCGCGGCGGATCAGCCG
>DATEWL010000014.1:0-2262 GCA_035258025.1 Candidatus Acidiferrum sp.
GGTCACCAGCAAATCCGCTCGGCCATTGAAGGCGGCCTCGAAAACCATGTCGTCGTTAGGGTCGCGCAACATCGGACGCCAGCGAAAACGAGGCACGACAGGCTCTGAAACAGAAATCAGAGCATCCAGCAAGGCCAAGACCTCAGCGCCCTTCAAACCTGACGCTTTCAGATGCTCCTTGCGAGTGGCGACGGCTTCATACTCGATAACCAGCGGTACGGAGAGCAGAAGCACGAAATGCTTCTCAAGAGCAGCGCGGAGCAACTGGCGTGAAGCGCCTGATGCACTGCGGAGTCCGGCGACAAGGATCGTCGTATCGAGTACGATCCGCACAGAGCAATGATATTACATGCGATATCATCATGCAAGCGAGATGTTTTTGCGAGGTCCGGCATTCGCCGTGGTGGGGTCGCGCGGATTACGGTATTCTGCTAAACCTGATTGAACCTCAAAACACTTTGCTAGACTGATTTAACTATGCACGACTTGAACTATTTTCGGGACCACTTGGATGTGTTTGCGGCGATGGCGGAGAAGCGGGGGACGCCTTTGCATTTGGATGCGTTTCGCGTTTTGGATGCGCAGCGGCGTGCACTGATCACAGAGACGGAGGCACTGCGAGCGCAACGGAATAAGGCCAGCGAAGAGATTGGGCGTCTGAAGAAAGAAAACCTGAATGCTGATGCGATCATCGCCCAGATGAAGGATCTCGCGGAGCCGATCAAGGAAAAGAGTCTTAGAACCGTCGAGTTAACAAACAGACAGCAGGAGTTGTTGCTCACCATACCGAATGTGCTGCATGCCTCGGTGCCGGTGGGGCACAGTGCGGCGGACAATGTGGAAGTGCGGAGGTGGGGGACGGCGCCGAAGTTTGATTTTGTGGCGAAGCCACATTGGGAGCTTGGGGAGAATGCCGGAATTCTGGACCTTGAGCGGGCAGTCAAGATTGCAGGGACGCGGTTTGCGCTTTATCGCGGGGCAGGGGCGCGGCTGGAACGTGCGCTGGCCAATTTTTTTCTGGACGTGCACACGCGCGAGCACGGGTATACGGAAATTTTGCCGCCATTTATCGTGAATACGGCGTCACTGGTGGCCGACGGCAAACTCCCGAAATTCGCCGGGGATATGTTCCACCTGGAAGGTACGGATCTTTGGCTTACGACCACGGCGGAGACAGAGTTGACCAACCTTTACCGGGAGGAAACTCTAGACGCTGACGTGCTGCCGATCCGTGTGTGCGCGTGGACATCCTGCTTCCGCTCCGAGGCTGGCGCAGCGGGAAAAGACACGCGAGGCATCAAGCGTCAGCACCAGTTTCAGAAGGTCGAACTCTTTAAGTTCACGCAACCGGACAGCAGCTACCAAGAGCTCGAGTATCTGGTGGGCAACGCCGAGGCCATCCTGCAAAGACTTGGGATTCACTACCGCGTGATGCAGCTATGCTCGGGGGACACGGGCTTCGCTTCCTCGAAGACATACGACATCGAGGCGTGGTTGCCTTCGACGGGCGAATTCATGGAAATCTCTTCGTGCTCGAATTGCGAAGCGTTCCAAGCGCGTCGCGCCGGCATCCGCTTCAAGACGAAGGGTGCGGGTAAAAGCGAATTTGTGCACACGCTGAATGGCTCCGGGTTGCCAATAGGGAGGACGTGGATCGCGATTGTCGAGAATTATCAGCAGGCGGATGGGTCGATTGTGGTGCCGGAGGTTTTGCGGCCGTATATGGGGATTGATAGGATACCGGCGGTGGAAGTAAGGAAGTAGCGAAGTAATGAGGTAAGGACGCAGGCTGGCTTGGGGCGCTAGTTTTTGCTCGATTTCGTCTTCAACCCATTGATAATAGACGGTTTAACATCACAATCGAGCTAATTTCCGAAATTTGGAAGAGGCTTTTACGCCGCGCAAGCTATTGAAAGTACGTGTTTTCGTTTGACCTGCCTTTTCGCCTTGCATACACTCGCCTCAGGCCCATTTGGCACGCTAACGTGGTAGCGCAATGTAATAGACCCTGGGGGACTTACGGGTCGCCGGAAGAGTGCCATCTTCCAGAAAGCGGGAGTAAGGAGTTGAGCCAACTTGGTTGGGGTTCAAGGAACTAGAAGAATCGATGAACTTTTTAGCGCGAATCTTAAGGTTTTTGTTTTGGTTGTTGATCTTGTCGTGGAGCGTGGCGCTGCTGCGGCGCGCTTTGGCGTGGATGTTGCGCAGGGCGATGCCAGCGCAGGCGGAGCAGGATGCGACAGGTTCTGCGGCTGGCGCAGG
>DATEWL010000015.1:0-3011 GCA_035258025.1 Candidatus Acidiferrum sp.
CCTCCAGAGCCGCCGACTACAACCGCGTCGGTTGCCAGTACGAGTCGTATTTGCCTGGCTCCTGGTGAGCTTCGCCGCTTCGCTGAAGAACTTGATCTCGCCGCTGAAGAACTCTCGCAGCCGCGCAATGCGGTGATGCGGGCATCTGCATTAGCGCGGGGACGCGGCTGGATCATACTTACCGCTTCATTCCGTATCGTCGTTAGCTCCGGTCGATCAATCCGAGAACTAGGAGCCTGGCAAAGACCGATTCCCGCGCAGTAGCAGTCCTGAAACTCTCGCGCGTCCGCTTTCTTGGCAGGGATCGTTGGCGTCATACCGGGGCAGTTCGAGCCTCCGCAAAAATCGCCAAAAATAGAAGCGAGCAGGTTCCGCCAAGACATCGGGTAGGAACTTACTTAGCTTACTCCTCAAGTAGACGCAGCATCGCGTCATCAAAAAATCGAATAAAATACTCAAGCAATAATGAGACCCATCGACTTAACGATTCAGCCACCACGCAGCCCTTATCAAAAAATGGAAGGCCTCTACATGATGCCCCGCACGATCGATAAATTGCGGGCGAAGCTTCCTGGTGGAAAAATTGGCGCATACAGTATTACTACGGCATTTGGACCCGGCTTGAGCCTTCTGCTTCTCGATGACATTGGAGTGACCGAAAAATCTCTACTCGAAATTGTGCAGAAGGTCTCGGTTGAACATGAAATCGCTGACTGGCTGCGGAGAAATGCCGATCTGTCGAGCGTCGCTTCACTGAACGATAAACTTTTCAGCCCACGAATTGAGGATGTGCTTACCTTCATTCCGGCAGTAACTTTCAACGAAATCTACCCGGCTGCGGAAAGGATGACGATAACGTCTCCCATGTTCGAAGTCCTTTTGGAGGATGATCGTGTCATGTTTCCCAACCACTTCCACAACGGATCCGTATCCGCACCAAAAGCCTAGATACATGCGGCAAGACTATCCAATATCTGAGGAACCCAATCTCAAATCATAAAAAGGAATAGGCACATGTCGACAACGGAAACAGCAGTCGTTACGGGTGCATCACACGGGATTGGAGCAGGCCTCGTGACTCGTTTTTTGGAAAAGGGCTATAACGTGGTCGGGAATTCACGCGCCATCAGCAAATCAACAAACTTAACTCCATCGCCGCAGCTGGCGCTGGTAGATGGCGATATCGGTGATTCCGCTACGGCTCAAAAGATCACCGACACTGCTATCGCGCGGTTTGGCCGCATTGATGTCCTGGTCAACAATGCTGGCTTGTTGGTGTCCAAGCCTTTTGTCGATTACACTCCTGGTGATTTCGAAGCGCTAGTATCGACGATCTTAGCTGGCTTCTTTTATATTAGCCAAAGCGTTGCTAAGCAAATGCTTCACCAGCAGTCTGGGCATATCGTAAATATTTCCACCTCTGTGGTCGATCAGCCGATCGCCGGCGTTCCGTGTGCATTACAGGTGTTGGCCAAAGGCGGATTGCACGCGGTCACCCGCGCCCTCGCAATTGAATATGCCGGACAGGGTATACGCATCAACACCGTCGCTCTTGGAGCCATAAAAACACCGATGCACAAAATCGAAGCCCATGACTTTTTGAAAAGCCTTCAACCCATCGGCAGAATGGGCGAAATCGATGAGGTCGTTGATGCGGTGATGTACCTGAACGATGCAAAGTTCGTCACGGGTGAAGTGCTTCACGTTGATGGCGGCGCGCATGCCGGAAAATGGTAATTAGAAAGGTGCACTTATGAGCGCGGAGCCTTTTCTTTTACACCAAAGTCCGAGAGGTCGAGCGATGGCGTTTTGTCAGCAGTATGGTCTGCGAATACCAATCCTTCAGGCGCCAATGGCCGGCTCCTGCCCGGTTAACTTAGCGGTTGCGGTCGCGGACGCGGGTGGTATGGGCGCGATGGGTGCTCTTATGTCGAGCCCGGATGCGATTGCCAAATGGGCCGCCGAGTTTCGCTCGCGGCGCCTTGGGCCGTTTCAATTGAATCTTTGGATTGCGGAACCAGCAGCGCCCGCACGTGATTTCGCCGCCGAGCAGCGGGTGCGAGAGTTCCTGTCAAGCTGGGCGCCGGCAGTTCCAGCCGAGCCGAACGGAATCCGGTTGCCGGATTTTGAGAAGCAGTGCGACTCTTTGATCGCCATCAGACCCACAGTTGTTTCTTCGATCATGGGTCTGTACTCTTCGCAATTTGTCGCTGAGTTGAAGGAGCACGGAATCGCATGGTTTGCCTGCGCAACAACTCTGGCTGAGGCACGAGAGGCGGAGCGTGCTGGGGCCGACGCAATCGTAGCCCAGGGGTACGAAGCCGGCGGCCATCGCGGCTCCTTTGATCAAGCCGCTGCGGAGCGCCAGTGTGTCGGCCTTTTTGCATTGCTGCCACGCTTGGCCGATAAACTCTCCATTCCGATTATCGCTGCGGGTGGCATTGCCGAAGGACGAGGGATTGCCGCCGCGTTGACTTTGGGCGCGAGCGCAGTCCAGATCGGCACCGCTTTTCTCCGCTGTCCGGAAGCGGGCACGAACGCAGCGTGGGCGGATGCGCTGGCCGATTTGGAGCCGGAAGCAACCACCATGACGCGCGCGTTCACCGGCCGGCTTGGCCGTTCGATCGAGACCGACTACGTGCGGGCCGCCAATTCGCCAGATGCACCGAGACCTGCTCCCTATCCGGTCCAGCTCGATTTAACTGCGGCCATGCGCCAGACCGGACTTGGCACGAAGGATATTCACCGGATGCAACTTTGGGCAGGACAAAGCGCAGCCTTTGCGCGCCGCCTGTCTGCGGGGGACTTCGTCCGCCGCATCTGGGTTCAAGCCGAAAAGCTTCTACCCTGATGGAAGGAAGAATTGTTTGAGATACTGGGAAGACATTTGTAGCTAAAATGGATCCACGCCGAACGGGGCGAATTAGCCACGCATGGTTAAACGGACTCTCAAACCAGAAACCCTAAGATGAAGAACTGCTGTTCGATGACATTGGCGTGACCGAAGAATG
>DATEWL010000016.1:0-7977 GCA_035258025.1 Candidatus Acidiferrum sp.
GCCAGTCCCTGCAAAAACCGTTCGCGCGCCGCCGGCGCAGGATAAAGATGGGGACTTACATCCGAACGCAACATTTCCTCGCGCGAGGCATACCCCAGCATCCGCACCATGGCGTCATTCACATCCAGGAATCGCCCGTCCGGCGTCGCAAAAAACAAACCTTCTTGAATGCTGTCGAACAGCTCCCGGTACTTCCGCTCAGCTTCCCGCCGGTCCGTAATATCCTTCAGAACGTGAATCGTTCGCGTATCGTCTTCCACCACGCCAGGCGCTCTCGACGTGGACACCAGAAAGATACGCTCCGCTGATGCTGCCACGTACTCCTCGCGGGGGCGCTGCGTATCGCGGCAGAATGGGCAGGGAAGATCGCTCCCGGTTTCTGCGATTTGACGCAACCCACTCATCGCCTCGCCGACCAGCGCAACGGGCGGTACGCCCAGATGCGACGCCAGCGAGCGGTTCGTGCGCACAATTTTCCACGCGCGATCATGCACCACGATGTAGTCGCTGATCGCGTCTATATCTTCGACCCACTGCCTCTTCGATTTTTCCAGCTGCGAAAACCGTCTGAAGTTTTCCAGAGACAACGCCGCGTGGCTCGCCAATGCGTGCAGCAGCTTTTTTTCTTTGGCGTCCAGACTCTTTCGCCGCCGCAACAGGCACAACATTCCCAGCCGTTCTCCATCGCTGGCGTTTATGGGGACGAAAACCGCGCCAGTCGCCGCTGCGGTACCTTCAGTCGACCCAGCCTCCCCCGTCGGCAGTGGCCGGACAACCGCCTCAACCCGGTTTTCGCGAGCCGATGCAATAATCCAGCTTTTGAGGGCGCTGCTCACCGCGTTTTCATTCTCCACCGCGGCGTATAGATCAGTCTCCCGCCCACGAAACACCGCCACAGCGCCCCACGCCGCATTCAACATCCGCGCCGCCCGGCGCGCAAACCTCTCGAGGAATTCAGGAAGCTGCCGCGACTGTGCCGCGTCAACCGCCAACTCCATCAATTCTTCCGCTTGTTTTGAAGAGGGAGGCACAGGGGTAGCCTTATTCAACCGAGTGGTTAAATGCGGACTCCGAATGGCTTTCGTTTCTCGCTTCACGGGTTGGGGGTGGACGCGCGTCTCAATTTGACTTCTGTCGTTCACTACCACCCTAACGACCAATCTCATTCTGAGTCAATCGCCGTTCTCGACGGCGTTGCCGAATCGTCCAACTCTCGCCGCGGCTTCTTCGTCGGTATCGTCTCAGCCTGAGACCTCACAACAGACAGATCAGGCCGACTGAGACAATCTTCCTATTCTCGCGCCGCGCTCTCCGCCACGAGAAACCGCACTAACTCCTCATTCTACGCCACTTGCCTCTCTCTTCCGTTACACACCCTCATCGTCACGAGCGATTCCTACGGTGGCACCCGACGTGCCTTCTCTAACGCGGGGTTTCCCTATTCATGAGAGGGGTGGTGTCAATGAGGTCCGAGTGGAGATGGAGAAAGTTTGTGCGTGGGGCCGCTGTGGCTGCCGTCGGTCTGTGCTTGGGGAGCGCCGCTTTTGCGCAAACAGGCACTACGGACGAAGGAAAGCGCAAGGTCAAGTCCAAGGTCTCTCCCGCTTATCCGGAACTTGCCAAGCGCATGAGCGTTTCCGGCAAGGTGAAAATTGAAGTTGTGATTACGCCGGACGGCCGCGTCAAGAGCACTCGCGTGATTGGCGGTCATCCGCTGCTTGTTCAAGCCTGCCAGGATGCGGTGAAAGAGTGGAAATTTGCGGCTGCGCCGGAAGAAACCACGCAGATAGTCGAATTTGAGTTCAACGCCGGGGCAAATTAAAGGAATCGCAGAAAACGGCAGGAGCGGTTTACACCAAATCGCGTCGCCGGGGTGAGTGGAGGCATTTGGCAATGACGATCGGGAAAAGGCTTTACATTGGGTTTGGCGCAATTCTGATAATTCTGGGCCTGTTGTTCTTTGTCAACATAGGTGCCGGTTTGCGGGAGCAGTCCGCGCGCAAAGAAGACAAGGCCGCGCTTGATAACAAAGACACCATTGCGTCAGTGCGCTACCAGATCATGTTGAACCGCCACAACATGGACAATTTCCTCTTGAGCGGGGATCCCCGCGACGAAGAAAAGGTCAACAAGGGCTTTGGTGACATCAACGACCTGATCAAGCGCGGCGAAGCGCAGACCAGCAACGAGAGCCTTAGAACCCATCTGATTCAGGTCGAAAGCACCGAGGCAAGCTGGGCCGACAATTTTGCCAAGCCTCTTCTTGCCAAGCGCCACCAGGTCGATTCCGGCGACGCTACCGTCTCTGACCTTCAAATTTTCTATTTGCAGAAAGATCCGGCATCCTGGCTTACAAAGTCCTCAGCTATCCTCGATCAAATTGACGCGGAAATCACTAAGTCGGCGGACGAATCCTCGGAGTCGGCCAAACGTGCCAGTTATATTAGTTTTGGCTTCACCACCCTGGGCACGCTCCTCGCCTGCATCGTCGGCATCTTCGCGGCTATCAAGACTGCCAAGTCCATCAGCGAGCCGCTCACTCATCTCATCACTGTTGCCCGCGAAATTGGCGATTCCGGTGACCTTGACCAGAACATCGACATTCATCGCAATGACGAAATTGGCGCCCTCGCAACTACCTTCAACAATATGGTCGCCTACTTGAAAGAAATGGCGAATGTCTCCATGGCCGTCGCCGAAGGCGACCTTACCGTGGAGGTTGTCCCACGCTCCAAACGCGATACTCTCGGCAACGCGTTCCTTCGTATGTCTCATGGCCTCCAGGAACTTGTTCGTACGACACGCGATTCCGCCGGCCAAGTCTCCGCTGGTTCTAATCAGGTCGCTGGTGCGGCCGATGAGTCCGCAAAAGTAAGCGTTCAAGCCTCTTCCGCCATTGAAGAAGTCACCAGCACGATGCACGAAATGAGCATCAACGTGCAAAACGTCGTGAAGAACACCCAGGTGCAGGCCTCCAGCGTCGCGGAAACCTCCGCGTCCATCGATCAGATGGTCACTTCCATTCAGCGCGTTGCGGACACCGCCAAAGTTCTTCTCGATATCGCCAATCGTTCTCGCGAAGAAGTCGTCACCGGCATCCAGACCATGGAAAAAGCCACAGACGGCCTCAATCGCACCAACAAGGCGATTCAATCCTCCGCGGAAATCATCAACATTCTCGGCCATCGCGCTGACGACATCGGCAAAATCATTGAGGTCATTGACGACCTTGCTGAGCAAACCAACCTTCTCGCGCTGAACGCGGCCATCGAAGCAGCCCGCGCGGGAGAGCATGGCTTGGGCTTTGCCGTCGTCGCCGACGAAGTTCGCAAACTCGCCGAAAAATCCACACAATCCACCAAGGAAATCGCCGACCTTATTCAAAGCATCCAGCGCGAGGCGCGCCAGGCCGTCGAAAACATGGAGCGCAGTACACGTATCGTCGAGGAAGGCTTGAGCCTCGGCAATGAACTCGGCACCGCCTTGCACAAAATCTCCAACGTCGTCACCGAAGTCTACAAGTTCTCCCAGGAGATCGGCGCCGCCACGAACGAACAGTCCGTCGGCTCCTCGCAAATCGCCAAAGCCACCAGCCGCCTGACCGAAATCACGCAAGAAATCAACTCGGCCGTGGAAGAACAAGCCTCCGGCGCACAAGCGGTTGTCCGTGCCATGGATAAAATGCGCGAGCTCGTGCAGCAATCCGCATCCAGCTCCACCGAGCTCTCCGCCGCCGCCGAGCAGATGCTCAAACTTTCCCGCAACTTGCTCGATAGCATGGACCGCTTTGTCCTCGACCGTTCCGCGCAGGGCCGCGGCCGCAACTCAGAACAAGGCACTCAGCGTCGCGGGCATCAGAACCAGGGTTCCAGCCGTGAACGCGAGTCGGAATATGCCGAACTCGTGCGTTCCTAAGGACTCGGAGATCGTTTGATGGAAAAGGAATTACAAATCGTCGGTTTCCGCATCGGAAATGAAACGTACGGCGTGCGTATCGGCGCCGTGCGCGAAATCGTCCGCGTCCCGGAAATCACGGCTGTCCCGAGTGCGCCCGATACCGTCGAAGGCGTAATCAATTTGCGGGGGAAAATTATTCCCGTGATGGATCTGCGCAAGCGCTTTGGCCACACGGAGATCACCTCCGACAAGAAAAACCGCATTTTAGTCGTGGAACTGGATAACAAGCTGCTCGGCCTGATCGTCAATTCCGCCTCCGAGGTTTTGAAGATTCCTCCATCGGAGATTGAAGCTCCCGGCTCCGTTTTTGCCGATGGCGAGTCCGGATACGTCACCGGAGTTGGCAAACTAAAAGGTCGCCTGATTATTTTGTTGGATATTTCCAAGCTTTTGCATCGGCCGGAGCTCAAACGACTCGAGGAGGCCGCGGAAACCGTCGCCACTGCAAAGTAGCGCTGCCCCCAATCGCATCGGGGACCGCCGAAATGCCGGACTGCCGCTTATTTCATGGGAACGATAACTGCCCAGATTCAACTTACCGAAGCTGAACTGAAGTTATTGCAGACGCTCGTCTATCAGGAATGCGGCATGTTTTTCGACGAGCGCCGCTCACATTTCCTGAAAGACCGCCTCCAGCGCAGGCTCAAGGCTTGCCAGCTCGATTCCTTCTACAGCTACTACCGTTTGCTGACCAGCCGCGAGGGCCGTGCCGAGCTCGCTCTGCTCCTAGAGAATCTCACTGTCAACGAAACCAGCTTCTTCCGAAACAAGCCGCAGCTTGAGCTTCTTCAGAAGACCGTTTTGGAAGATTTGCTTCGCAAGAAACAGGAACGCCGCGACTGGAATCTTCGCGTATGGAGCGCCGGGTGCTCCAGCGGCCAGGAGCCTTACTCCGTTGCGATTTTGATTTGCGACGCTCTGGCGTACTACTACTTGCGCAATCCGCTTCCCTTCGATATGCCGTCTCCCAAGCCCTTGATTCCTCCACCGTGGAAGCTGGAAATCGTGGCTTCGGACATCAGCTACGCCAGTCTTCGCGTCGGCCAGGAAGGCGTCTTTACCGAACAACAAATGGAGCCGGTGGACTACACCTGCCGCCTGCGCTACTTCGAAAAGTCCGGCGATAAATACGCGATCAAGCCGCAACTAAAACAATTGGTCCAGTTCGACTTCCACAATCTCAAAACCGAATTTCTTCCTCGCCGCAACGACATCATCCTTTGCCGTAACGTCATGATCTATTTCGACGAAGCCGAACAAAAGCGGCTAATCGAAAAGTTTTGGCATTGCTTAAATCCCGGCGGGTATCTTTTCGTTGGACATGCAGAGAGTCTTTTCGGCTTGACGCAAAAATTCCGCATGGTGCACCTGAACAACGGAACCGCGTATCAACGCGTGGAGGCAAGTTCTTGAGCAGGCCTCCCGAAGATCGCAATCCGGAGCTCCGCGCTATCTTCTTCGAAAGCGCGAATGAGCTGCTGCAGTCGCTCAATGAAGCGGGGCTTGAGCTTGAGGCGCATCCAGCCGACGAGGAAGTCATTCGCCGCGTCCGCCGCGCTGTGCATACGCTCAAGGGTGATTCGGCCGCATGCGGCTTTCACAAGCTAAGCGAGCTTGCTCACGAGCTCGAAGATATCCTCACGCCTCAAGTCGCACAGAAATACGGCTCCAGATTCGCCGAGGTAGTGCTCGCTGCCGCCGATTCCTTCGAAGCAATGCTTGCCTCCTACCAGCGTGGGAAGAAGCTTCCATCGCTCGAAAAGTTGCGAGGCCTGATCCGCGGTCTCCTAGTCGATGTCGCCAACACGCCCGTCGAAGCTCCGCAACCCCCGGCAGCTGTGCCTGCGGCGTTCGCCTGGACGGAATACGAACAACTCATGATCTCCGAGGCCGTTCATCGCGGCGAAACCGTTTACAACGTTGCGCTGCGCATCGATCCAGACAGCCTCATGCGAGCCGCTGCCTTTCAGCTCATTCGAAACGTCCTCCACGGCTGCGGCACCTTGATTGCCCTTCGCCCTGAAGACAACCTTGCTGCTGCAACCGTAGAAATTGTCGAGGCCGCCATCGCAAGCGTCCAGCCCGAGGAAGTCATTAAAAAGCGGTGTCGTATCCCCAGCATTGTTACCGACGTTCGTCTCGAGCGCGCCACAAGCGTTCTGACGCCCGAGCACGAACTTCTCGGAGATCTACTGGACGCCCAGGCGGCGCAAGTCGTTGCCAATAACGCAGAGAACGGCGACGCGGGCGATGCCGCGAAATCCGGCCAAGCTGCTTCGGCCGTTGCCACGGTCGCCGAAAGTACTCTTCGCGTTGATGCCAGCCGCATCGACGCCGTAATGAATCTCGTCGGCGAATTGATTATCGGAAAGTCCATGCTCAATCGCGCGCTCACGGAATTTGACCAGCGCCACGCGCGCGATCCTCTCCGCGCAAAGCTCGCTGACGCTATGGGCTTTCAATCTCGCGTTCTCGACGAGCTCCACAAGTGCGTCCTTAAAATTCGCATGGTGCCCGTCGAGCAGCTCTTCCGGCGCTTTCCTCGCGTCGTCCGCGATGTCGCCAAACAGTGCGGCAAGGACGTAGCCCTGGACATCTCCGGCCAGCACACCGATCTCGACAAAAGTATTCTCGATTCCTTGGGCGAGCCACTGATGCATCTGGTTCGCAACGCCGTTGACCACGGCATCGAGCCCGCCGACGAGCGCCTCACCGCCGGCAAGCCCGCGCGTGGGACCGTTTATCTCAGGGCCTACCATCAAGGCACGCAGGTCGTCATCGAAGTGCGTGATGATGGCCGCGGTATTGATCCCGCGCACGTCCGCCAACAAGCCGTCAAGCAGGGAATTATCAAACCCGAAGAAGCCGCGCGCCTCACCGATCAGGAAGCCCTCAACCTGATTTTTGAATCCGGTTTCAGCACTGCCGCCGAAGTCACGGAAGTGTCCGGCCGCGGCGTAGGCATGGACGTCGTGCGCAGCGTTTTGGACAAGCTAAAAGGCACCGTCCACATCTCTACCGAAAAAACACGCGGTACGACGTTTCAACTCCGCGCCCCGCTGACCCTCGCCAGCATTCAGACGCTGCTTTTCCGCGTCGGTGGGCGCCTCTTTGCTGTCCCACTCTCGTCCGTTGTCGAGATCTCACGCATCAACGAGCAGGAAATCCATCGCATCGACCAGCGCGAAGTTCTCCGCCTCCGCGACCAGATTCTCACGCTCGTCCGTCTCGAGCATCTCAGTCGCCTTCGCTCGATCGACACGGAACCCGCGAAAAAGAAACATTTCGTCATCGTGATCGGCGCCGCGGAAAAACGCTTCGGCCTCGTTGTGGATAGCATGGTCGGGGAAGAAGAGCTGGTCATCAAAGCTCTGCCGAGTGACATCATTACAAGCGATCTCGTAAGTGGCGCCTCC
Source organism: Candidatus Acidiferrum sp. (assembly GCA_035258025.1). Lineage (GTDB taxonomy): Bacteria > Acidobacteriota > Terriglobia > Acidiferrales > UBA7541 > Acidiferrum. The sequence goes on from DATEWL010000016.1 coordinate 7,374, forward strand.
ATTCTTGGTGATGGCACGGTCGTGCTCATTCTCAACGTGCCGGCCGTCCTTTCGCGCCTCTCTCGTGCCGTTCCTCTGGGAGCCATAGCATGAGCGCCCGCATCCGAGTCCTCGTCGTCGACGATTCCGCTCTTATGCGGAAGCTTATTCCATCTGTCCTTGCTCGCGACCCCGCCATCGAAGTCGTTGGCACGGCCATGGACGGCGCTTTCGCCCTGAAAAAAATCGAGGAGCTGCATCCCGACGTCGTGACCCTCGACCTCGAAATGCCCCGCATGGACGGCATGGAAACTCTTCGTCTCATCATGCGCCGCGCTCCGATGCCGGTCGTTCTTTTTAGCACCCATTCGAAAGAGGGTGGCTACGCTACTCTCAAAGCCCTCGCGCTCGGAGCTATCGACTTCGTTCAGAAACCGCAGGACGCGGCCGCGGGACATCTCGAATCCATCGCAGACCAACTCATCGAAAAAATCAAAGTCGCCAAGCGAGCCGCTGGACGTAAACTCCCGGCCGCTGTGGTTTCCGATGATCCTCCCAAGGGAAAAAAGAAAACCCATACCGCGCTTCCACCAAATCGCATTATCGCGATCGGCATTTCTACCGG
>DATEWL010000017.1:0-4691 GCA_035258025.1 Candidatus Acidiferrum sp.
CCCCCGCCACTACGTTGACGTCCGCCACGGCGTCCCCAACGTCCGCCACGGCCACGGTCGCCGCCACGGTCTCCGCCGCGGCCGTAATTCTGGCCGCCGCGATCACCGCCACCGGAGGAGCGCGGCGCGTAGTTCTGAGTAGGATTGTAGTGGGGTGAAAAATTCTGCGGGGCGGAAGCGTTCGAATCGGGCTGGCGCTCTTCGGGGTTGTGGTGCGCATCGTCATGCACTTCGGCAGCGTGAGCGTCAGCGATTTCGCCTTCCGAAGCGTGCTCTTCGACGACGCCGGGTTGCTGGTCGTGAGAGAGGGAATCGTGATGAGACGGTTCGTCGTGAAACGATTCGTGCGAAGCTTCTTCGCCGTGAGCTTCGTGCGCGTGATCTTCTTCATGCTCATCCGAGGAAGCGGCGCGGCCAAGCGATTCACCGGGAAGCAATTCGACAACGTTCGAAGGAGCAGGAGAGAACGCGGGCGCCGGGGCCGGTTGATCGGTGTGTGCATGCCCGTGATCGTAGTCTTCGAGATTTTCAAAGACGTCGCTAACGTAGAGGAAAGCATCGCCATCGAGGCCGATATCTACGAAAGCGGACTGCATTCCGGGGAGGACGCGGGTGACTCTGCCTTTGTAAATGCTGCCAACGAGGGCGAACTCTTTTTCGCGCTCGATGTAAATTTCGACTAACTGACCTTCTTCAAGAATCGCGACCCGCCGTTCGTGGGAGGCCGCGGAGATAACCAATTCTTTTGACATGAAAACTCCTGACTGTTGGTGACGCCGGCAGTGCCGGGAGTCACGTTTCTGTACGGCCGCAAAGGGCCGACAGGACGCATCGCCGCGAGCTTTTGCCCGTCGGGGGTCCAGTAAATCGGGGCCGGCCCGGTTCGCACCGGGACACACGCTGGCCACACTGATATCGAGATGGCTTGACGTTCGAAGCCGGAGGGAAAGTTCCTCTTGCTTACGAGGCTGGTCCGTTGCCGGAGAGCTTCCAGGCTAACGGCGGACGATGCTGTCCTCACTCTAAAGATCCTTGTTCCTATGGCCCAAGCTTGCAGGGGCCACGATTACCGACCCGGCGGGATTTGCCTGAGCAAACACCCTGCACGGGACTGGCGGCGGGTTCAGTTAACGAAGCGGCGGAGCCGAACATTCATAACCAGACCAATCGCCAGGAAAACAAACAACGTAGCAGAACCCCCATAACTCATGAGAGGAAGCGGGATACCGGTCACGGGCATAGCACCGATGACCATTGCCACGTTTACTAAGACATGAAAACCAAGCGCTGCTGCGACGCCCATTACAAGAAACATTCCGGCGCGGTCTTTTGCGCGCTGAGCATTCTGCACTAAGCGTAACAGAAGTGCCATGTACAGCCCAAGGGCAAGAAGCACGCCTTTGAAGCCCTGCTCTTCCGCCCAGGCCGACATGATGAAATCGGAATAACGGACGGGGATGTAGCCGAGCTGGTTTTGCGTACCGTTGCCAAACCCTTTACCCCAGAAGCCGCCGGAGCCGACGGCAATCTTCGATTGCAAGACTTGATAGCCGGAGCCTTTAGCGTCTTCTTCTGGATGCAGGAACGACGTAACTCTTTCTTTCTGATAAGGCTTCAAGACGCGCCATGCGACGGGGAGCATCAAGAGGCCAATGAGCGCAATTGCCGCGGCGTGTTTCCATTGCAAACCCGCAAGAAATGCGCCTACGACCAGCAAGGGCACCAGTACAAGCGCCGTGCCCAGATCGGGTTGCTTGAGAATTAAGCCAAGCGGCAACCCTATGATGAGCCCTGCTTTGATCAAATCCTGGAGAGAGAGCTCATCCGTGCGCACCTCGGCAAAGAAGCGCGCCATCACGATGATTATAATCAATTTGACCAATTCCGACACCTGAAGAAATTCGCCAAGGATGGGAATCCAGCGTTTCGCGCCGAAGCGGGTATGGCCGAAGGCGAGGACGGCAATGAGGGCTGCGATGCCGATGAGATAGAGAATGGGCGCCTGGTCGAGGATCAGGTGATAGTCGAGGCGGGAGAGCGCAAACATCAGCACGAAGCCCACGACCAGCCAGCGGAGTTGCTTGTTCTGCATGCCGGCGAGGGAGCTGCCGTGGGTGGCGGAATAGATCTCGATAACGCCGAGAGCACAGATGGCGGCGAGGATGGCTAGCAGCCACCAGTCGTAATCGCGAGTTCCGGGTGCGTCGTTCATTGTAAAAAGTCGACAGTCGAGAGTTAAAAGTTAAAAGTCAAAGATCTGGTCCCAAGAATTATTTTCGTCTCAGCAAGTTTTTGTACTGCATAAAAATCCGTACTACTCACAAATGCAGGTGTAACCAACCCTAAACTTAGCGCTGCGGGTCCACGCTGGCAGCGTGCGCTGGCACTGCGGCTGATGCGGCCGCGGGCTTCACCACTGGGTGCGTCTGAACCGTTGCCGCAGCTGCTGCCGCGCCATGACTCAAATCATACTGTTTGTCGTCGGCGGTGAGCTGGCCTTGTGTCTTCTTTGCCTTTTTATCGTAATAGGCCTTGACGATGTCGCGAACGACCGGACCGGCCGCTTCGCCGCCATGCTGGCCGCTTTCCTGAACTAGAACGGCCACGCAAATTTCCGGATCGCGTTTCGGCGCATAGCCCACGAACCAGGCGTTGTCGGCGAACTGCGAGCCTTTTTTCACGAGATTCATTTTGTCGTAGCCGATGACCTGCGCGGTGCCGGACTTGCCGCTAAGCTCGATGCCAGTGAGTCTGAGCTTACCACCGGTGCCGCCCGGTTCGTTGACGACACCGTACATAGCGTCCGTCACTTTTTCGATAGTGGAGTCGGACATGTGAAAACGATCTTCGCCGACGTTGGGCGCGTCTTTGAGCATGTGCGGCTGCTTGAAGACGCCGCCGGAAGCGATGCCACCAATCATACGGGCGAGCTGTAGGGGCGTAGTAGTAACGGCGCCCTGTCCGGTGGCGACGGAGATGACTTCGCCGGCGTACCATTTGCGATGAAAGGTGCGCTCGACCCACTCCTGCGTGGGCATGAGGCCGGGCTCTTCGGAGGGAAGGTCGATGCCGGTCTTGTGGCCGATGCCGAGCTTGATGGCGTAGTAGGAGAGGCGGTCAATACCGAGACGCATGCCGACGTTGTAGAAAAAGACGTCACAGGATTTCAGGATCGCATCGTGCAGGCCCAGTACGCCGTGCGATTTCGGTCCGGATTTCGCGTAGTAAACGTAGCAATGGTATTGCCGGCCGAAGAACGTGCCGTAGCCGGGACAAAACGTTGTGAAGCCCTCTTCGGGGACGTGATCTTCGAGCATGGCCGTGGCGGTGACGATTTTGAATACGGAGCCGGGAGCGAGCTGGGCTTGAATGGCGCGGTTCAATAGAGGATGCAGAGGATCGTCGTTAAGTGCTTTCCATTCATCCGCGGAAATGCGAATAGCAAAATCATTTGGATCGGGTGTGGGCCGGCTGACCATGGCGAGGACTTCACCCGTGCGAGGATCGAGTGCGATTACGGCGCCCGGACGAACACCTAAAGACTGCTCGGCGACTTGCTGCAAGTCGTAGTCGATGGTGAGCTGAATTTGTTTGCCGGGAATTGGTTCTTGCTGAGTTAGATGACCGAGCTCTTTGACTTCCTTGCCGACGCTGTTGACGACGACGCGGCGCATGCCGTCGGTGCCGGTGAGGATGTCGTTGTACTGGCGCTCGAGACCCGTTTTTCCGGCGAGGTCGCCGGGGCGGAGCCGACCGTTGCTGGCTTCGATTTGTTGCTCGCTGACTTCGCCGACGTACCCGCTGGCGTGGGACATGAAGCCGCCGGGCAGATAACGGCGCCGCTGAACCATCAACATTTCTAGAAGAGGAATATCTGAGCGATGCGACTCGATGAAAGCGACGTCCGCATTGGTAGCTTCCGGCTTGATGACGATGGGCTGAAATTTGGGAAGATTCTTGGTGCTTTCGAGCTGATCCTTGAGATCGCTGATTTGGATGCCGAGGCCATCGGCGATGGCGGGGAGATTCTTGTCAATGAGAGCGGGATCGTCGCGGAGAAGAAGGATGCTGAAAGACGGATAGTTATCGACCAGGACGCGGCCATCACGATCGAGCATGCGGCCGCGCGGGGCGATGATGGGAATGGAGCGAACGCGATTGCGCTCGGCCATTTGGCCGTACTTATCGGAGTCGACGACCTGGAGTTTCCAGAAGCCGAGAAGCAACAGTCCGACCATGCCCACGATGACGTAGGAGGCGATGGCCAGTCTGGCCTGTGGCAGACGATTGTCGTTGCGAAACCAGTACGACACGAAAACCCCGCGCGCGAGTGTCTTTTTTTGCTGCGCTCGTCAAACGGACGGCGCTGTCATCAGGGCGATTCGTCGCCCGTCCCGCGAGAAGCCGGGACATGCTCGCGTCACGAAAAAATTTGCAGCGTGGGTTTCGAAATGTCCGTCGAAAGCTTTTTTCGAAAAAAGAATTCGAAAAATTCCCTCAGAGATCCCGAATCACTGCCGGACTTTCGCTGCTTCAAGCGCTGCAAACGGCAGCAAAGTCATTTTTAAACGTAGCACTTGGACAAGAGGGCCGCAAGCCGTCCTGAAGGACAGTTGCTTGGTCAATACCCTATCGAGAACTGGCGGGCCACTAAAGGGTTAGGACGGGCAGTCAGGCGAATGGGGTTATAG
>DATEWL010000018.1:0-7232 GCA_035258025.1 Candidatus Acidiferrum sp.
CATTTTGTCCGGCGAAAACCCCATCCCCGGCACGACGTTGCGTGGCTCGAAGGCGGCCTGCTCTACTTCCGCGAAATAGTTTTCGGGATTGCGATCGAGCACCAACTCACCGACTTCGTGGAGCGGGTAATCTTTGTGCGGCCACACTTTGGTAAGGTCGAAAGGATTGATGTGGTAAGTCTCGGCTTCTGTTTCCGGCATGATTTGGACCGAGACGCGCCACTTGGGGAAATCGCCCTTGGCGATGGCCTCAAAAAGGTCGCGTTGCGCGTAGTCCGGATCAATTCCACGCTGTGCGCTGGCTGCTTCGCCGGTGAAATTCTTGATGCCTTGCTTGGTCTTGAAATGCCATTTCACGTAGAAGAGTTCGTTCTTCGCATTGATCAAGCTGAACGTATGGCTGCTGAATCCGTCCATGTGACGGTAGCCGTCGGGAGTGCCGCGATCAGAAAAGAGAATCGTCACCTGGTGCAGCGATTCCGGCGACAACGACCAGAAATCCCACATCATTGTCGGCGATTTCAGGTTCGTCTCCGGATCGCGTTTCTGCGTGTGAATAAAATCGCCGAACTTCAGAGGATCGCGGATGAAAAAGACGGGCGTGTTGTTCCCCGTCATATCCCAATTGCCCTCTTCGGTATAAAACTTCAGAGCGAAGCCGCGCGGGTCGCGGGCCGTGTCCGCCGAGCCTTTTTCTCCGCCAACGGTGGAAAAACGGATAAACGTCGGCGTTTTCTTTCCCACCGTATTGAAAAGCTTTGCTGTTGTGTACTTGGTGATTTCCGCGCTGGTGCAAACAAAGTGTCCGTGCGCTCCCGAGCCCTTCGCGTGCACGACGCGCTCTGGAATGCGCTCCCGGTTGAAGTGCGCCATCTTTTCGAAAAGCAGAAAATCTTCAAAAACAACCGGCCCGCGCGGCCCCACCGTAAGGGAATTCTGATTGTCGCCCACCGGCCGGCCTGCGTCGGTTGTCATAATCTTTTTTTCTTCCGCCATGATTCCTCCTCAGTTCGCTTGCAGCACCGGCCCTCTGGGCAGAATCCTGCACGCTGCTCAGAAGCTACGCGCGCGGCTGCTATACTTCCAATATATAGTTCGGATACGATGGATAGGCATAGCCTATGGAGCTTCATCAACTACGCTACTTCTGTGCCGTCGCCGAGGCCGGCTCTTTCAGTCGTGCGGCCGAGCAGTCTCACGTGTCCCAGCCGTCGCTTTCGCAGCAGATCATGAAACTCGAGGATGAACTTGGCGCGCGCCTCTTCGACCGGCTCGGCCGCTCCGTGCGCCTCACGGAAACAGGGCAAACTTTTCTCCCGCGAGCTCGCGCCGTCCTCCGCGAACTCGAAGCAGCGCGCGGCGATGTCGTCGAGCAAAAGGATTCTATTGGTGGCTCTGTCACGATCGGCGTGATCCCTACCGTCGCGCCTTACTTTCTTCCCCAGCTGCTCACGCGATTCTCGCGAAAATATCCGCAAGTCCGTCTCACCGTGGTCGAAGAAATCACGCCGGCCCTCCTTGACCTCTTGCGCGCCAGCAAGGTCGATCTCGCGATCCTTGCTCTGCCCATCCGCGGCCACGAATTCGAAACATTTCCCCTGCTAACGGAGCGCCTTTTTGCTGCATTGCCCCGGGGCCACAAGTTAGCCACGCGCCGCACGCTTTCGTTGAAAGACCTGCGCTCCCAGCCCTTTTTGCTCCTGCGCGATGGCCACTGCTTCCGCGATACAGCCGTTGCGGCGTGCGATCGGGCCCGTTTGCACCCGCAGATTATTTTTGAGAGCGGCCAGTTCAGCAGCCTTCTGAGCATGGTGGGCGCTGGCATGGGGGTTTCCATCGTTCCGGAAATGGCCGTTGAGAAAAAGTCGCGGTGCCGCTTCGTGCGCATTGACGATACCGCCGCGGCACGCACGATCGGCGCAGTCGTCCTCCGCGGACGCTCTTTGTCCCGCGCGCATCACGCGTTTCTCTCGCACTTGCGCGCAGCGCCCGCTCCGCCTCCTTCCTGATGCACACCTCTACCGTTCCTCCGGTCGATGCATTCCAGCAATGACAGATCGATTTTTGGCAGGCGCCTGACAGCGCCGCATTTATGTTTTATAGGTTTGTGCCGGGCTAGCGTTTTTCCACGGAAATCGTCATGTCGTGAAAATTCAGCGTCAACGCCGCTCTGTAAAACAATTCAATCCCCACGGTCGCGTCGAACAGTCCATCCGGCTCATGCACGTCAGGGGTAGGGAAGTAGACTAACGGCGCGGGGCCGCTCAACGTCACGCCGCGAAAGCTTTCTTTCTCCGCCGGGGCTTCTTTCATTTTCACTCCGCCGTCCGTGAAGGGAAAATCCCGCGATTTATTGGTCTTCGCCGCCTCCACAAGCTGCAACTTTTCAATCGAAGCCGTATAGACGAGCAGCGTCCCACTGTACATCGTGTCAATCTGCGCCGACACTTTCCTTCCATTAATTTCAAATCCATCGGCCACCACGATGGGCGGCCCTTCTTTTCCGAATTTGACCAGCGAGATTTTGCCGCACGCTCCCGCGCAATCGGCTGGCGCCGTCAATACCTCCGAAATGCGCACCTTGCGTGCCACGAAATCGATCTGCAGGATGCGATCCTTAAAGGCTGTGTAAGCCAGCGTACCGTCGACGTGCGGCACCTGGTTCTGCGAAACCATGTCCGAGAGGACCATCGCCAAAGTCCCTACATTCGCAAGCTTTGCGCTCCCGACGTTTATTGAGGGAATCACCGTCTGGTACATCCCCGGAGGCGCTCCCGCTGGCAGCGGCGCCGTCGGCTTCAACCCGGCCGCTTCCGCATAAGGCGCATCCAGAACAGAGTCGACGTTTCCCGTATCAATTCCCATCTTCAAGTTCGGGCCGTTCCCGATCCGCGCTTCCACGCACGGCATGCCGTCGCAGTCCAGCAACGGCACCTCGGTCGCAAATTTCCGGCCTCCCGCGTTCTGTGCGTGCGCATGCGTTACGCATAATGCTGTGAGCGCAGCGAGACAGAAGATGGGCAACAATTTTCTGAGCATGAGCAGTCCTCGCGGGCAAGAATCTGGATTTGTAGTCATCCGAAATGTGGCGGTCAGCATTGGCAGCGGCTAGCTTACAGGAAAAACTGAAAAGAGAACCACGGTGCAGGACGTTTTTTGGTGGAGCCGATGGGATTCGAACCCACGACCTCCTCGATGCCATCGAGGCGCGCTCCCAACTGCGCCACGGCCCCACCGGGGGATACTCCAAAAGTTTATCACACCACGCCGGGAACCTAACCGCCTCTTGTGCATCCCACTATTCGGAAGTCGGATTCGGCATCCTTCTGGACGTGAAGCAACCCCGGCGTTATTCTGAAGCTCCTAAGTCTCAGGCTATTGCACAGATGGAAAGGAATTGGGAAGAAATGCAGCAAATCATCCAGAAACCATACAAGACATCCTCGACGCTGGCCGCGTTATCGCTCGCAATTGTTTCAGCCGCGCTGTTCCTGCCGCTGCCGCTTGCCGCCCAGCAGACCGGTCCATTGCCGCCGCCCCCCAGCTACTCCGCGCCTACTCCGACGCCCTTGCCGCAACCGCGCTCGAACCCACCAAGCGCGCCTCATCAGACGACCACGGAGTCTCCTCTTACGACCGATCCCCCCAAGATTCCCACCGATCAGATTATTCAAAAGTTCGCCGAACGCGAGCTCGAGTTCAAAAAAGAGCGCGACAATTACACCTACACCCAAACCTTCGTGATTCAAACCATTGACGAATATTCGGGACGCCCCGACGGCGAGTATCGCATGACCAGCGACATTGTTTTCACTCCTGCCGGCAAGCGCACCGAGCATGTCACCGACGCCCCCGCTCCGTCGCTCCAGCGTATCCAGATGTCACAGCAGGATTTCGACGACCTCGAGCACGTGCAACCGTTCGTCCTCACCAGCGACGAAGTGCAGAAATACGATGTCAAATACGCCGGTCAGCAGCAGCTTGACGAAATCAATGCCTACGTCTTCGACGTTGCGCCAAAAAAAATGGAAAAAAATCAGCGCTACTTCCAGGGCCGGATTTGGGTCGACGAAAAAGACTTCGGCATCGTCAAAACGGATGGCAAAGCCGTCCCCGACATCAAAAAACATGGCCAGGAAAACGTCTTCCCGCGTTTTGAAACATTCCGCGAAAACATCGAAGGCAATTACTGGTTTCCGACCTACACGCACTCTGAGGACACACTGCAATTCAGTAGCGGCGGCGTCCGCATTCGCATGACCGTTCGTTACGAAAATTACAAGCGTTTCGGATCCACGATCAAGATCGGCCCGGCCACCGAGGTCCCCAAGGAAAAGCCGTAGCTCTTTCCTACAAATGGTTCCTGAAAATGGGGTGACGAAAGCCCCGAAGGTGTTGTCTACTTACCGGGAGGACCCGTCCGTTTGCCCCCAGCCCGCACAATCGCCAAGCGCATCCTAATCGCTCTCGTCTTGGTCGTTGCGATCGTTTATTTGTGCGACTTCGCATCCGTTCGCATGCGCATGATGCATGCGAAACCCGGCGACCCATTCGAAACAATTACGTCGCTTCGCATCCTCGCCATCGGCGAAAAGGGCGGCAAGACCGAATATGACGTCGATCCAGTGCAGCCTCAGCAAACCGCCGTGTGTGTCCACGCCTTGTTTCCGCACAACGGCGATCTTCCGTGCTGGTATCTCAAGAAAAAATTCGCGCAGCCCATTCCCATGGTCATTTTTCCATTTGCAAAAAGTGGAAGTTGACCAGCGAGTCCCGGCGCGCCGCAATCTCTTCCCGTTATCGCGATCTTCGTTTGCAGTTACTCGTGCTCCACAAACCTGTCCTGCGGCTTGGCAGCATCCGCAGATTGCAATAACATAGTCCTCAGTCCGAGAAAGGTTTATTTCGTTGTCGTTCAACGGAGGCTCGTCACGAGCCATTTCTTTCGTGCGAAGTGGAGAGCGATGCGCCCAGGTCACAGAGTTCGTCTTGCCTTGTATTTGTTTGCCGGCGCTGCCGTGTTTCTGATAGCCCGCTCGGCCGTCGCGCATGCCATCCTTTTGGAATCGAGTCCATCCATCAACACCACCGTCGCCGGCCCCGCCATCCCCGTCAAGCTGCGTTTCAATGTGCGTATCGACGCGACTCGTTCCCGCCTGACGCTCGTCAAGCCCGACGCCTCCACGCAATCCTTGGCCATCAGCAGAGACGTCCCCGCGGACACCCTGGCATCGCAAGCCCAAGGCTTGGCGTCGGGCGAATACCGCATCCGCTGGCAGGTCTTGGCTTCCGACGGCCACATCACCCGCGGCGAAATTCCATTTAAAGTTACGCAGCCCTGAGACTCATTCTTGGCCCGTCTTCTCCAAATCTTCGGTTTCCTCTCCGTCCTGTTCCGCGGCGGAACGCTGAGCTTTGGATCGCTCACGATCGGCGGCATCGTCTTTCTGAACTTCGTAGCGCGCGCCGCGAACTCACAATCTGATGCCGTCAACCATGCCTGCCTTCGCTGGATTCGGCGCGCAGCCGTAGCGTTGGCCTTCATGCAAATGGCGTACATTCTTGCGAGCACTTTGATCCTCATGCAGTCCGCGGACATGACCATCAGCGACGTCAGCGGCGCGAATTTCGTCCTCGCCGGCGTTCTGGCCATTGCCTCGGCGTTGATCATCGCCGCTCTCGCCGGCGCTCAGCATCCAAAGAATTATGCCGTCATGCTCGTACCTGCTGCTCTCATCCTCGTCTCCTCGGTGATGACCAGCCACGCCATGGCCCGCCTTGACTTTCGTTTTCCACTCGCCGTCGTTACCGCACTTCATCAAGGCGCCACCGCCACCTGGCTCGGCGGCCTCTTTTATCTTCTTATCGCCATTCCACGCTCCCCCGATAACCAGTTCGCGCGCCAACTCATCGCTCGTTTTTCAAAACTCGCATTGATAAGCGTCGCGGTCCTCGCCGCCGCCGGATTCACGCTGAGCCTTGCCTACGTCGGCTCAATCCCCGCGATCTACGGCACTTCCTACGGCATCATGGTGGCCACAAAAGTCGTCCTCTTCGGCACCCTCTTGCTCCTCGGCGCCCTGAATTTTCAAATCGCCCGCTCACCCTCTGGCGGCGCCGTAATCGCCAGCCTAAAACGCTTCGGCGAAGCCGAGCTCGGCATCGGCATTACTGTGATTCTCACCGCCGCCTCGCTAACTTCTCTTCCGCCGGCAATGGATCTAAAAACCGATCGCGTCACCACCCAGGAAATCGTCGCTCGACTCGCGCCGCAAGTCCCGCGCCTCGCCAGCCCGGCCATCCAGGACCTCCCCGAAGACATCTACGCCGCCGAAGTGAAAGCATTCGACGCTGGCACACTCTCGTCCGCCTCGTTCGTTCCCGGTCAAGCTGGAACGCGTCCCAACACTCCCGCGGAAAAATCCTGGTCGGAGTACAACCATCACTGGGCCGGCTTGATCGTTCTGGCCATCGGCCTCCTCGCTTTTCTCGCGCAGACAAAGCATTTCCCCTGGGCGCGAAACTGGCCGCTCCTCTTTCTTGGTCTCTCCCTGTTTCTTTTCTTAAGAAGCGATCCCGAGACGTGGCCGCTTGGCCCCAATGGCTTTTGGGTCACGCTCCAGGATCCGGAGGTCCTTCTTCACCGCATCTTCGCACTGCTCGTCATTGCCCTCGCGATCTTCGAATGGCGTGTGCAAACCGGCCGCGTCGCCACCGCACGCGCTCGCCTGATTTTCCCCGCACTCGTCGCCGTCGCCAGCGCCCTGCTGCTCACCCACTCGCACAGTCTCGGCAACATAAAAGAAGAAGTTCTCGCCGAACTGAGTCACGCCCCTCTCGCGGTCTTGGGAGTCGTGGCTGGCTGGTCGCGCTGGCTCGAGCTTCGCCTACCTGCAGAGAACAAAGTCCGCGACAGAATGGCCTGGCTCTGGCCCACCTGCCTGGTTCTAATCGGTCTCCTTCTTTTGAATTACCGCGAAATGTAACTACCCGGGGCAAATATCCCGTAGGGGCACGGCACGCCGTGCCCGTCTTAGCCTTAGTTCTTGCAGCGGCCACTCGCCGAATTTAATGCGCCTCTTGTGTTCGAAACTCACCCTCCCACCGCGCCACCACCACGCACGCCAAACAATTCCCCAACACGTTCACCGCGGTCCGCCCCATGTCCATCAATTGGTCGATGCCAAACAGCAAAAACAGCGGCTCCGTCGGCAGGTGAAACGAAGTCGCCG
>DATEWL010000019.1:0-5554 GCA_035258025.1 Candidatus Acidiferrum sp.
GAGCGGAGGCAAGCAAGGGAAAGTTGTGTCTTCAGGATTCGGAGACCAAGCGGCGGCGGATGCGCCGAAGAAAAAGGTGGCAGCCGGAGGACCGGCGGACACGCCTGTTGACATCCTGGACAAGCCAAAGCCTGAGTACACCGCCGAAGGGCGTAGTCTTAAGTTAGAAGGCGACGTGGTCATCGACGTGGTGTTTCTCTCGAACGGCACCATGCAAGTGAACCGCGTCGTAAGCGGATTGGGCCACGGCCTCGATGAGGCTGCGGTCCGTGCGGCCCAAACAATCAAGTTCAAACCTGCAAAACGCGAAGGCCAGCCGGTCGATTTTCCGGCACGCGTGCGGATTGAGTTCCGCCTGGCCTATTGAGGGGAGAGAGAAATGCGTAAGCTAGCTACAGTTGTCCTCGGATTCGTCTTGGCTGGGTCCGGGACCATCGCCAGCGCTGCGGCGGCAGAACCGCAGCAAGCGCGGACGATGGATCAAGTGATCGACCGTGTGATCACGAACGAAAACCGTCTCGACCAGCAGATCCGGCAGTATTCGCCGCTGGTGGAGACGTACATACAAAACCTGAAACCCGACAAGGATCTCGGCTACGTCCCGGCAGGAGATAAATATTTCCTGGGCCGGGCCGACTTCGCGAAGGGCGTGGCGCTGGTGTCGCTGAGCGACGCGCAGAGCAAAGGGAAGAAAGTCTTCGGGTCCGTGGGAAATTTCTTTTCGTTCGCGATGCAGTTTCTTCCGGACGGTTTCCTGCAGATGATTTTCATCGACACGAACGGCTTCGACAAACAGCACTACAAGTTTGACTATGTGCGGCGCGAGTTCCTTGGCGAAGTGCGCTGCCTGGTGTTCGACGTCTCCCCTCAGGAAAAGTCGGGCAAGGGGCGGTTCCTCGGGCGCATCTGGGTCGAGGACCAAGACTACAACATCGTGCGTTTCAACGGCGCGTACAGCGGCGGGGGACACTCGAGCTGGTACTTCCACTTCGATAGCTGGCGAACCAACGTGCAGCCGGGCATGTGGATGCCATCGTTTATCTACAGCGAAGAAAAAGATCTGCACTATGCAATGAGCAAGAAACTGGACTTCAAGGCGCAGACGCGGCTGTGGGGATATAACCTCGGCCATGCGCAGCAAGAGCAAGAGCTCAGCAAGATTCTAGTCGAGACGCCAGTGCAGGACGATACGAAGACATCCAATGACTTGACGCCTATCCAGGCACAGCGCTCATGGGACCACCAGGCGGAAGACAACGTGATCGACCGTCTTGAGCGCATCGGATTGATTGCGCCAAAGGGCGAAGTCGACAAGGTCCTAGAGACCGTCGTGAACAACCTCGAGGTGACGAACAATGTGGACGTCGAACCGGAAGTGCGCTGCCGGGTGATGATGACGTCAACGCTGGAATCTTACACCCTCGGCCACACCATCGTGATCAGCCGCGGATTGATCGACGTGCTGCCGGATGAGGCCAGCCTCGCAACAATTATTGCTCACGAGTTGAGCCACGTCATTCTTGGCCACCGGATGGACTCGAACTTCGCCTTCTTTGACCAGTTGCTGGTCGACGACAAGGAAACCTTCCGCCACTTTGGTTTTGCGCGGACGCCGGACGAAGAAAACGCCGCCAACGCAGAAGCCATCAAGCTGCTGAACAATTCTCCGTACAAGAATCAGCTTGGGAACGCGGGCCTATTCCTTTCGGCACTCGCGGCGCGCCAGAAGGAAATTCCAAACCTGGTCAGCGCACACTTGGGTAATCGCGTGCCGGTGATCGGCGATCTTAAGTCATCGACTCCGGTGGACCCGAAGCAGAATCCGCAGATGATCGCGGCATTGCCGATTGGCGGCCGCGTGAAGCTGGACCCCTGGAACGACAATCTCTCGCTAATCAAGAGCAAACCAGTGGGCACTGTCGCCGAGCGCGAGAAAATGCCGTTCGAAGTGACGCCCTTCATGCCTTACCTGACGCGTTTTGGCAGCGACTCAGGCAAACCGATCGCAGCCAGCGCTGTCACGCAAGGTGATCCGAAAGCCGGCGACGCGCCAAACAAACCAAACCAGTAAATCTTAAAACTGGAAAAATTCGGTCCGGTGAAGATACCTTCACCGGGCCGTTTTTTCTTTGAATAGGGACTACTTTTCGGGTGCGAGGTTCTGCATCAGCTTGTAGTTGAATTCCAAACCATCGTAAAAATCCTGGACTCTTACGCGCTCGTCCTGGCCGTGCGCCCGGCGATTGTCGATGTCCAGGAACACGCCGGCGATGCCGTAGGTGGGAATCCCCGCCATGCGCAAAAATCGGCCGTCTGAGGCGCCGGTGTCCATCACAGGCATGATGGGGAGCGGGCCCCAGATGCTGGCAGAGGCACTTTCGACGGCTTTCATGAGGTCCGGCCGAAGCGGAGATGGCGGCACCAGTTCCGGCGGGACAAGATTGCCGTCCGCATCGCGCTGCTCGACGAAGCTCACCCTGATCTGGGGGTCGTCCACGACCTTGATCAAAGTTTCTTTGATTTTGTTCGGATCTTCGCCCGGCAGGATGCGGCAATTTACATTGGCGCGGGCAGTTTGGGGCAATGCGTTCGGAGCGTGGCCGCCGGAAAGCATGGTGGCCACGCAAGTGGTGCGAAGAATCGCGTTATAAAATTCGTTTTCTGAGAGCCGCACCAGCACTGCGACATCTGGGGAAGGGTTCGCCGCGGCTTTCATATCCTTTGCTAGCGGACCGCCTTCGATGGCGGCGCTTTTTTCCAGCATAGAACGGGTAATTTCATTCAACTCCACGGGAAAATTGAATTTTGACAGTCGCGTGAGTCCTTCAGACAAATGATATATGGCATTGTCGCGCGTTGGGCGGGAACTGTGCCCTCCGGGATTTTTCACCTCCAACTGAAAGTCGACGTACACTTTTTCACTGGCCTGCACAGCGCCGTATATTTTCTTGCCCTTGTCGCTCATAAAATCGCCACCATCGAGATTTACGCAGTACTCCGCCTCAATCCAATCGCGATGATGCTTGAGCAGCCATTCCACACCATTAGAGTTGCCGCCCTCCTCGTCAGCCGTAAGCGCAAGGATCAGATCGCGATTGGGTGCGAGGCCCGTTTTTTTCATGCGGATAAAATTTGTCACGAGGATAGCGGCGCCGTCTTTGATGTCCACGGTTCCACGGCCATAGAAATAGCCGTCCTTTTCGACAAATTGAAAGGGATCGGTGGTCCAGTCTTCGCGGCGCGCTTCGACGACGTCCAAATGGGCCAGAAACAAGATTGGTTTCTGTTGGCCGGTTCCATGCAAGCGCGCTACTAGATTTTTCTTGCGGTCATTGGGCCCGGCCACGATGACATCTTGCTCCGAAAAGCCGGCATCGTGCAGGCGCTTGGCCAGAGCCTCAGCGGCGGTGGTCACGTTGCCAACGGAATCCGTCGTATTGATTTCGATCAGCTGCTTGAAGATCTCGCGCGATTGCTGTCTGGTATCCTCCTGCCCTTGCGCGAAACTGAACGGCGCAAGACTCAAGAGCATGCCGAGCAGCATCATCCGGTTATTCCTTTTAGGCATTCATAGCTCCTTGCGAGAAACGCGCTTTGCCAGCGTAACGGTCGCATCGCAGGTGCGTCAAACAGTTTGCGGGCGCGAAATCTAGAAACTATCGCGGCAGGTTGCCTCGGGCCTGACGCATTTCATAGACTGCCTAGGTAGCTACGACGGGAGGATGACGTGACATCAACAAAGAAGCGCATGGTGCAGATTGCTTTTGGCGCAGGATTGTTTATTGCGGGAATCGCAGCGGGTTCGCTGCATGCCAGGAGTGTGGCGGGGCAAAACCGGTTCGGCCAGCCGAAAACCGTGCTGCATGTCGTGATTTACAAGTTTAAGGACGCCACCTCGAATAACGATCGCGAGAATGCCATCAATGGAATCAAAGAGATGGCCGGCAAGATTCCTGGCATCAAAAATGTGTGGCTCAAGACGGAACGTAACCAAATTAAGGATTTCAGCGGCATCTACGCCATCGAATTCACGAGCGCAGAAGCTGCCGCCGATTATGCCGAGAGCCCGATTCACGAAGCATGGTCCAAAAAATGGCAGGAGTTGCGAGAGAACAGCCTCTCGTTCCAGATTTCGAATCCATAAGGTTCCGCCAACCGCGTTCGAGGCTAGGGGGCGACGCGGGTCATGCTTGGCGGACAATTCCGAACCTGCGCCGGAAGACGGCGTCCACCATCCTGTCTGACAACAGCCGCTTGCACCATTTCGCGACGACCGCTAACCCGGTGACGAGGTAACGAATTTTCGGATTCGGCGCTTCTATCGCCTGCAGAACAATACGCGCGCAATCTTCTGGAGTGGTTTTCGATTTGGCGCGAGCGCCCGTGACGCTGGCGAGGAATCGCGCGTACAGCGGGGCGTAGGGGCCGTTGCTCATTTTGTCCAGGTAGGGTCTGGAGAGATCCATCGCGGCTTGCTGGATGCCAGTGACGATGTAGCCCGGCTCGATCAGGACCACCTGTACGCCGAAGGGATAGAGTTCGAGGCGCAGTGCGTTGCTCATGGCCTCGAGCGCGAACTTGCTGCTGCTGTAGGCACCTTGCGTAGGAGCGGTCACAAATCCGGAGACGGAGCTCATCATCACAATGCGGCCGCGCTTTCGTTCGCGCATGTGCGGCACCACGGCTTGCGTGACGCGGAGGACGCCGAAGAAATTCGTTTCGAACTGGCGCCGCCAGTCCTCCATGCGCAAGTCTTCGACGGCGGCGGAGAAGTTGACGCCAGCATTATTGAAGAGGATGTCGATGGCGCCGGCCTTTGCAAGAACGGCGGCCACAGTTCGCTGGACGGAAGCATCATCGCAGACGTCGAGTTCGAGCGTTTCGAGCGGCAGATTCTTTTCTTTGGCGAGCGCGTCGAGCTGGGCGCGTTTTTCCGCCGAGCGTCCAGCGGCGAAAACGCGATAGCCGCGCTGCGCGAGCAAGAGCGCCGTGGCTCTGCCCAAGCCGTCGGTTGCGCCGGTGATGAGCACCGATTTTTGAAGCCTTGCCCCGTCCGTCATTCTTCCCTCCAAGCCGCGGAAGCATTATGCTACCCCGGTTCTTCTTTGGAGCGGGCGCGAAATGGGCATGCTATAAAACGGCTGAAACGTTTGTTGCGCGCGGCCCGTCACATGGTGCAGCAGCCGGTCTGGTGCCAGGAAAAATACAAAAGTGAGGCGATGATGGGAATTTCGAGTGGAAGGTTGTGTGAGTCTGCTCAGGCGGGCAGCCGTTGGTTGCGGAAAATGTGGCTGCCGGCCGCGGCAGCTTTTCTTTTCGCGAGCTTAATGGGCGTTCTTGCGCGCGCTCAGAACACTCAAGCGAACGATGAAGAGTATGGAAAGAAAATACGCGAGTTTACGACGGAGAAGTTCTTCCTCACTGATCTTGTCGATCACCTCCCGGCCTCCGCCACGGTGCCCTCGCCGGACAAAATTCTCGGCCACATCGTTGCCGCGCCGGATTTTCTAACTTATTCGAAGGACATCTACCGGTATTACGATGAGCTGGCAAA
>DATEWL010000020.1:0-2819 GCA_035258025.1 Candidatus Acidiferrum sp.
GATGAAGGGAAGCCTGTGGTTGTATCCGGTTTCGAGCCGCTCGACATTTTGCAATCCATCGTGATGCTTCTCCAGCAGCTTCGAAAGGGTGAAGCTAAGGTGGAGAACCAGTACAAGCGTGTTGTGCCTTGGGAAGGGAATCGCGCGGCGCTTCGCGCCATGGCGGAAGTGTTTGAACTTCGCCCCTATTTCGAATGGCGAGGACTGGGATTCATCTCGCAATCTGCGTTAAAGATCCGCGCGAGCTATGCGGAATGGGATTCCGAACAGCGCTTCTCCGTTCCCGGTGTGCGGGTAACCGATCCAAAAGCAGCACAATGCGGAGAGGTACTAAAAGGCGTGTTGAAGCCCGCGCAATGCAAACTTTTCGGCCGCGAGTGCACGCCGGAACAGCCCGTGGGAGCGCTGATGGTCTCCTCCGAAGGTTCTTGCGCGGCCTACTACAACTACGAGCATCGCAAACCCGTTACCATCGCGAGCGCTGCGGCGAATTGAGGCAATGAGGTTTCCATGGCCACTCCGGTTACCAAGATCAGGTTCCGCGAACCGCAGATCGAAATGGCGCATGGTGCGGGCGGCAAGGCGAGCCGCCGGTTAGTTGAAGGACTGTTTGCTCCTCTTCTTTACGGTTCCGCGCATGGTCCGTTGGGTGATGCTGCGCATATCCAAATAAACGGAACGCGAATCGCCATGACTACGGACAGCTTTGTGGTTAAGCCGTTGCGATTTCCCGGCGGTTCCATCGGCGAGCTGGCTATCAACGGCACCGTGAACGACCTTGCAGTATCCGGTGCTAGAGCAGAAGCAATCGTCGTGACGTACATATTGGAAGCCGGACTGGCGACGGATATTTTGGAAGCGGAAGTTCGCGCCATGGGGCAAGCTGCGGAAAAGGCCGGCGTAATGATCGCGGGTGGCGACACAAAAGTTGTGGATCACGGTCAAGCTGACCAGATGTACATCACCACGACTGGAATCGGACGTTTGTTATCGGGAGTCGACATATCTGCGCAGTCTGTCCGGCCAGGCGACAAAGTTCTACTCTCCGGCCCCATCGGTGATCACGGCATCACGATACTTCTCGCGCGGGGAGACCTGGACTTGGAAGCTGAGCTCCGCTCGGACACGCGATCCGTACTTCCGCTCGTTCAAGCGCTAGTGCGTGAAGCGGGCGTGGGCGTCCGCTGGATGCGCGATCCCACGCGCGGCGGCGTTGCCACGTCACTTAGTGAACTGGCGCGAGACTGCGGTCACGGCATTGTTCTCTTCGAAGAGAAAATCCCCGTACGCGATTCCGTGCGTGGCGCTTGCGAACTTCTTGGCCTCGATGCATTGCATATCGCGAACGAAGGCCAGTTTCTGGCAATTGTTTCCGCTGAGCATGAGGAATCCGCGTTGCGGGCGTTGCGCGCGACGCCTGGAGGAGAGGAAGCGGAAACGATCGGCGAAGTTCGCGAACAGCCCGCACGCGCCGTTCTAGTGACGACTCCGTGCGCGCGGGTACGCCCCCAGCGCCGCTGTTGCAATCCCAACCGACCGTCCCATTCTTGCTCTCGGTGCGGATCTCAAGAACACAATAACTCTTGTCGTTGATGGCCAAGCCTTTGTGAGCCAGCACATTGGAGACTTGGATCACTACGAATCGTTCTGCACCTTCCGCGAAACCATTCAGGATTTACTTTCGATGTATGAAATTGCTCCGAACGAACTGTTGCTCGTTCACGACGCGCATCCGCAATACGTCTCGACGATCCATGCCGCGGAACTTCCCGCATCCGAAAAATACTCCGTGCAACATCATCGCGCTCATATCGCCTCCGTACTCGCAGAGCGCGGCGCCTGGGAGAAGCGCATCATCGGAGTAAGTTTCGACGGGACTGGTTATGGGGATGACGACGCGATTTGGGGCGGTGAGATTTTCGTCGGCAGCGTTCGAGAAGACTTTGACCGCGTTGCTCATCTGCGCGTTGCCACGCTTCCCGGGGGCGATGCCGCCGCCGCGTATCCCGTACAAGCAGCTGCCGGCTTTCTGGCGGAGTTAAGCGATCTGCCGGACGTTAGCGGTGCACCGTTCTCGTTCCCATCCCGATATCCGGATGCGTTGCAACTCGTGCGCACAAAGATGCGTTCTTTCAGAACAACTTCCATGGGACGCCTCTTCGATACAGCCGCAGCGCTCCTTGGCTTTACGCGAGAGATTACTTTCGAAGGGCAGGCCGCGATGTGGCTTGAACGGCTAGCCAGCCCTGCGACTACGAACGACGCGTATCCTTTCCTATTCGTCGGTGACGAATTGGACTTTCGCCCGCTGCTCGATGGCATGATTCGCGACAGGCTCCGCGGCCGCGGCGAAGCCGAAATGGCCCGCGCCTTCCATCGCGGAATTGCGAAAGGACTCTGCAATGCCGTCTCAACGTTATGTCGCGTGAATGAGGTCGACACGATCGTCCTCTCCGGCGGCGTTTTTCAGAATGAACTGCTCTTGCATGACATCAAGAATCTCTTGGAATCTGAACGCTTGCAGATCTGGATAAATCACATTGTTCCCTCGAACGATGGCGGAATTAGCCTTGGGCAAGCTGCTCTTGCCGCGTTGGGGAATCGTCGAGCACACAGTTCTATTGAAGAAGCGGAATCGGAATGGACGGCGCAGGTAACGTAAATGTGTGTAGTACTGAACGGCAGTGATTGCTAGCTACTTTCCGTCGCAAAAATAAAACGTTGTAGCCAGTATTTATGGACTTTCGGTTCGTAGTGCGCTGTTGAAGTGTAGCTTTTTGTTTTGATGCTGCGTCTGAAGAAGTTAAGGAGGCAGCATG
>DATEWL010000021.1:0-3356 GCA_035258025.1 Candidatus Acidiferrum sp.
GCTGCGCAGAATTTTTGCGAGGCCCCAATCCATTACGAGGACCTCCCCGAAAGGACCGACCATGACATTGGCGGGCTTCAGATCGCGGTGAAGGACGCCTCGCGCGTGGGCGAACGCGACGGCTTCACAAATGCGCAAAAAGAGGCGCAAGCGGTCCTGCACTGATTCGACGCCTTCGATGAATTTATCGAGGCGCTGCCCTTCGACAAATTTCATGGTGTAGAAGACGCGGCCATCTGCAAGCGTACCCACGTCGTGGACCGGGACGATTCCAGGGTGTTCGAGGCGCGCGAGAACGCGGGCTTCGCGCATCAAGCGGTTTGCCAAATCGCCGTCCGTTCCCGGAATATCCAGGACTTTGAGCGCGACGCGGCGTTCCAATTTTTCGTCTTCGGCTGCGTAAACCACGCCCATGCCGCCGCGAGCGACGCGCTCGAGCAGACGATAGCGCGTGCCCGCAAGATCCGGTTCGTCGGCGCCGGCGCGGAGTCGCTCGATGGCTTTGTCGGAGAGCGGTTTCATTTTGCTTCCCAGCCAAAGACGGCGCGGGCTTCGCGCTGGAACTCTTCCTCGCTGCCGCAGACTTCGCGCAGGCGTTCAAGCGCGCCGCGACGGAATTCGCGGCGGGCCCAAGACAGAGCGTTCGTTACGTCCGTGACGGCAATTCCGTATTCCGCCGCCAGCTTGTCGTAGGAAATTGTTTCGTCACCAGCCAGATCATATTCCTCGAAGAGGCGAAATGTTCTTTCGCGCTCGTTCGCTTCGCAGTGTTTTCTCAGGTCCTCGACGGCCAGCTCGAAGAGGCCGCGCACCCATTCTTTCTCGAAAAATTCTTCGAGCGATTCGGGGGAAGGAATTGCGGCGGGATCCATCGTGGCGCCACTCAATTCTTCCTCGGCTCCAGCAAAATCGAGAGCGACATGCGAAACATTGCCTCCGCGTTTCAGGCGCTTTGCTGCTTTTTCTTCGTTCATCACGAAACGGTCCACGCAAACGCGAAGGTACGTGCGCAAGCGGCTCTTGGCCGGGTCGAATTTTTCGAGCAGGCCGCGTTCGATCACTTGCACAAAAAATCCCTGTGTTAAATCCTGAGCATCATCAAGCGGACGATTCCACCGCAGACGCACATATTTGTAGACGGGCTTCCAGTAGGCCGCGCAGAGCGTATCCATGGCGCGGACACGCTCAGTTTCGTCGCTGCTGCGCGCCGCGTCGATCACCGACCATCGCGTCAGAGGAAACCGGTCCCCGCCCTGGTTTGTCTTGTCGTCACTCATTTTTGGGTCGGCCTCGGTTGGTTGGGGAGGCGAGCCGTGCCGGAGGAGTCTATGCAGGAAGGGGGAAGCTGACAAGGCGTGTTTCCGGCAGACGGCGGCTTGATTAGGGAAAGAAGGAGAGTTGACATTTGATTTGTCGAGGTACCCCCACCACGTTTTTTGTAAGAGTGGCAAACAAGGGGCTTAAGGTTGATGCTGCCCGTAAGAGTGGCAAATGCAGGACTTAAAGTTGCTGTGTTTTCATGAAGTTGCAGACGGGCTGTAAGAGTGGCTGGGAAAGGACTTAACGCGGAAAGCGATCGAAATCTGGGTTGCGGCTGCACGGCACGCGAGCGAAACATGTGGAATGGTAGCAGGATTATGTGTTGTCAAGAAGATAATAATACACTATAGTGACCGTTCGAATGACGGTGGCAGGCTCGAAGGGGAGCGGGGAAGTGGAATGGGTTTCATCCAGCAAGGTGTTGAGCCACGCTTCAAGGAAGTTATCTCGGGACCAAAAGCCAAATCCCTTATATTCCACAAAACTTGTGCTCACCTAAGACATCTCCTCAGTTCTGTTCATCAGGTAAAGATGTTGGTGTTCAGGAAGTCGTTGCGGAATTTTCCGGTGGGGTCGAACTTTTTGGTTAGGGCTATGAACTGGGGCAGTTTTGGGTAGCTGGCGTGGAGTTGTTGGGGGGACATGCTGAACAGTTTGCCCCAGTGGGGTCTCACCTGAAATGGTGCTAGTTCTTTTTCAATTACCGGCAGAAGCTTGCTGACGGCGGGCCAGTCTTGTTTCCAGGTGAAGTGGATGGTGATGCAGGGTTGCTGGTAGCAGGGGCTCATCCAGAGATCGTCGGCGGCGACGGCGCGGATTTCTGTGATGAGGAGATGCGGGGTGATCTGGTCGCGGAGGCGCTCGACGGCGAGGATGGCTTCGACGGCGTGCTGGCGCGGGACGAAGTATTCGGATTGCAGTTCTTTGCCGGCGCTGGGCGTGAAACCCATACGGAAGTGGGGGAGGCGTTCGTACCAAGGGCCGGGGACGCCCATTTGTTCGGTGCAGTTTTCGGCGGAGAGTGCGGCGATGGGGTGAAGATTTTTGGTGGCGAGCTTGGCGCCGAAGAATTCGGGCTTGGCGTCAAAAGCTTGTCCTTTTTCAGTGCGGGATTTTAGCCAGACTTCGCTGAAACGCTGATTTTGCCAGTCGGTGAAGAGGCTGACGCTATAGGCGCTGGCCTGGATGGCGTCGAAGTGGTCTTTCATGGCGGTGAAAGAGAGATTCTCGTAGACGTATTGGCGCATCAGGTAGGTGGGTTGGATATCGAGAGTAATTTTGGTGATCACGCCTAGCGCGCCGAGGCCGACTACCGCGCCTTGGAAAAAATTGTGGTCTTCGCGGCGCGAGAGTTTTACTAGGTCGCCGGAGGCGGTGACGATTTCCAGGGCGGAGACGGCGGTGGCTAGGTTGCCATTTTTTTCGCCGGAGCCGTGGGTGGCGGTGGTGCAGGCTCCGGCGACGGAAATGTGCGGAAGCGAGGCGAGATTGTGAAGAGCGAAGCCTTTGGCGTCGAGCATCGGGGCCAGTTGGCCATAGGTGATGCCGGCATCTACCGTGACGGTGCGGGCTTGGGGATCGAGTGACACGATTTCGTCGAGTGGCTTTAGGGAGAGGAAAGCGTCTTTGCTATCGGCGATGTTGTTGAAACAATGGCGGGAGCCGAGGACTTTTAATTTGATTTGTTTCTTGACGAAGTCTTGCACCTGCTCGAAGGATTTGGCGGCGTAGAGATTTTCGGTGCTGTATTGGAGGTTGCCGGCCCAGTTGGTGAGTTTGTCGGCGCCGGCCCAGGCTAGGAGGCGTGAGACGGCGGGGATAGCGATTGTTGCCGAGGAGAGTTTGAGGAAAGTGCGTTTATTCATGGACGAATCCAGCGGATCCTTTTTGATTTCGAAAACGGCGTCATAGTACACCGGTCCTGCCAGTCCGCGATACGCCAACCGATTGATCGTGTTGCGAGGCTGGGCTAGACTTCGCGGCAATCGCCCCGGTGAGGTGGTTGGCATGAGAAAACTTGCGGCTATAGTTTGTAC
>DATEWL010000022.1:0-3179 GCA_035258025.1 Candidatus Acidiferrum sp.
TGGAAACTTTCTCAATGGATAGAGATGCGGAAAATTACTTCGGAGCGCTTGACGAAGATTTATTTGGAAAGGCTGGAGAGATTCAACGGGAAGCTGCGGTGCGTGATTACGTTGACGAGCGAGCTGGCGTTGGCGCAGGCGAAGAAGGCGGACGCGGAGATCGCTGCGGGTAAATATCTTGGGCCGCTGCACGGGATCCCGTGGGGAGCGAAGGATTTGCTGGATACGGCGGGAATCGCCACGACTTGGGGCGCGGAGCCGTTTCGCGATCGCGTGCCTGCAAAAGATGCGGTGGTCGTGAAGCGGCTGCACGACGCGGGTGCGGTGCTCGTCGCAAAGCTGAGCCTGGGCGCGCTGGCGCTCAACGATATTTGGTTTGGCGGCCAGACGATGAACCCCTGGTTGCTGGAAGAGGGTTCGTCGGGTTCGAGCGCGGGGCCGGGCGCGGCGACGGCAGCGGGACTGGTGGCGTTTGCGATTGGCAGCGAAACCGGGGGAAGCATTGTCGGACCGAGCATGCGCTGCGGGTTGACTGGACTGCGGCCCACGTTTGGGCGCGTGGCGCGAACGGGAGCGATGACGCTGTGCTGGTCGCTCGACAAGCTGGGGCCAATGACGCGGAGCGTTGAAGACGCCATGCTGGTGCTGCAGGCGATTTCCGGGCCGGATGCCGGCGACGTTTCGAGTGTGCACAGTCGCCTCGATTTTGACGCGTCTGTAAGCGTGAAAGGCTTGCGCGTCGGATATTTTCCCGCGTGGATGAAAGCAAATCCCGCAACAGAAGTAGATCGCGCCGCGCTCGAAACAGTAAAGAAAGTCGGGATGATTCCGGTGGAAGTGAGCATTCCGGACTGGCCGTACGATTCGCTGAACCTGATTTTGTTTGCGGAAGGCGCGGCGGCGTTCGAAGAAATTACCTTAAATCATGCCGTGGATCAGTTAAAGGTGCAGACGTATGACGCGTGGCCAAATATTTTCCGGCAGTCGCGATTTCTTTCTGCAGTGGATTTTGTGCAGGCGGACAGGTTGCGTCGAAAAGTAGCAAACGAAATGGCGCGCGTGTTTTCGCAAGTCGACTTGCTGCTCGTGCCTTCACTGCGCGATGAAATGCTGACGATCACAAATTTCACCGGCCATCCGTCGGTAACGATGCGCGCGGGGTTCGTAGAAGTGACCGAAGCCCGCACGGACTGGGCCCCGGACCCAAGCAGGCCTCTGCCGAAGTTTTCTCCTCCTAGACGCGTCCCGCATGGAGTGACCCTCATTGGGCGGCTCTTCGATGAAGGGACTGTGGGCCAGGCGGGGCTGGCGCTCGAAAAGGCGTTTGCCGTGGTGGGAGAGCGTCCGCCAGGATTCTAGATCGGGACCAGAAAGCTTGCGTCGCGTTAGAGTTAAAAAGGCAAGGCGCAGAGATCGTTAGATTGAGGATCTCTGCGCCCGCCGAGCATAGCGCATTCATACTCGTGGAACAGCGGGATTCTAGGGCTTCGTCGGAATTACCCCGGGCTTAAACAGGTCGGACAAATCGGTGGCGTTTACTGCATCGCCAAGAAATGGTGACCCGCCGGAAGTTGCTTTCACGTGAAAGATTTCCTGCATGGTGCGCAGGTCGGAGGAATGGGTATAGTCGATCACACTGGCGTAGGGCAGGCCGTTCTCGTTTTCGTGAGCGAGGTTGGAGATAATGATCTCACCGATCGTGTGGTTGAAATCGTCTCCGTTATCGCCTGTCGTGCCGTCGCTTTCGGATTCGTCCCACCAGAGGATAATCACACCACCATCCTTGTAGGCCTTGGACGACATAATGACGGGAACGATCCGGCTCAGGAAATTATCGCCCTGTCGGATATTGGCTGCATCACCAGTTAGCCCTGCAAAACCGGCAGTGAGTGCTGTGTGCTGGTCGTTGTATTGGTCAGGCGTAATCCAGATGTAATCGGCCACGCGGTCCTCGGCCAGATCGGATGCCAACTGCTGCAGAGGCGCGTAGTGTCCGGCTAGCGGGTTCGAGGCAGTGGTGTCGTTGCCGCCGTTGGTATCGGTGAAGAACGCCATAGGATTGTGTTTGACAGCGTAGTTGAACTGGTTTGAATCGTTGTATTCGCTCAGGTAGCCGGGGGCAAATATCCCCGAAAAGCTAACGATGGGAGAGGTCCGCTGATCTCGCGGCAGAGGCACATTAATGAGCTGCGCGGAGGCGTTCTGCATAAGGTCGATGTCTTCCTGATACGACTTCCAGCTTTTACCGGCTTTTGTAAGAAGGGCGGACAAATGTTGGTCCGTGTTCTGGTTCGTGCCGCCAGGAACTCTAAAAGGGTCGTTGTCGTTTAGGACGCCAAAATTCGTACCTGCTTCCGCCCAAAGATAATTCGGTTCGGAAGGATGAATATGAGGATTGGCTCCGCTGGGAGTGGCTAAAACGTTGTGATAGGCCGTCGCGTAGGAGACGTGCTTGCTGATGTTCTCCACGCGGCCATCGACGAAAGCCAAGGCCGTTCCGTTTACGAGACTGTTAATAAACGGAGCGTTCGGGTTCTGAAAGATGGGCTCAATCCCCCCCGGGACGGTCGTCGGCTGAGTCCAATCGTGATTCTCCATCGCGATGACGAAAACGTGTTTGATTTCCCGGTCATCCCGGTCGTCCCGATGATCCCGGTCATCCTGAGCCCTTACGGCGCCACTACTCATTGCCGCCAGGAGTCCAAACACTCCGAGAAGGCGGCCATATCTGAAAAGCAACATTGAAACCTCCAAGTCTATGATTTGCGGCCGGTGCTGGAATGCTTTTCGGGTCACCTTTCAGGTGACCCGGACAACCAACCCTCCGCGCGGAGAGACTTTGTAGCAGGTGTACTTTGCGGGATGATGATTGGCAGATTAAGGATGGAAGATTGCAAGCGGAATGCCTTTAGCGACCGGGATCGAGGCTTAAGGTTGACTATGCGCCAGATCGCTGCGCAAGCTCTGAATTTGTGGTCAAGGGCTGGGGAATTTGGTATTCTGCGCAAAGGTGAGGTGCAGGGCTGTATCCCGCGGTTAGGGAGCGGCACCGGAGGCCGGCATGAGCGTTGTTCCTAACTCGGGCAATGGCAAGATTACTGTGCCCGATTTGCTGCAGCGGAAGTCCTGGGCTGCAGGTTCCCATTCCACTTCGCAAAAAATTACTTGTTTGACGGCCT
>DATEWL010000023.1:0-4603 GCA_035258025.1 Candidatus Acidiferrum sp.
GGGAGAAAAAATGGGCGTACCGACGCCGCTCAATCGTGCGCTCTGGCAACTCACAAAAGGTCTCGAACATTCCTGGACCGATCCAGCGTAACGCGCAAATTTACCAGCCCATCTTCGCGGAGAAAAAGAAAAACGATGACCATGCCTTTCAAAATCGGCGTCTTGCAACTTAGCATGGAGCCCCTGGGCGAAACAATAAAAATGGCGCAAGCCTGCGACACCGCCGGATTCGACACCTTCTGGCTTGCGGAAGCCTACCCGTGGTGGCGCAAACATTCCATGGAAGCGCGTTCCTCCACAGCAATCACCGCCATCGTCGCCCGCGAAACCCAAAAAATCGTCATCGGCTGGGGCATTATCTCTCCGTACACGCGTCACCCCGTCCAGATCGCTATGGAGGCGCGCGTCCTTCAGGAGGCAGCTGGGAAAGATCGTTTTCTCCTTGGCCTCGGCGCGTCGAAAATCTTCATGAAGGAAATCGGCGAAGGCGAAAAAGGGAAAGAAGTCGGTCCCGCCACGGTCATGCGCGAAAGCATCGAAATCATCGAAGCCATGCTCGCTGGCAACGAAGTGAAATACGAAGGCAAAGCCTTCCAAGCTTTTTCGCCCGCACTGAAGCCCGATGCTCACGTGCCTCGCTGGCGCGTACCAATCTACGTTGGCGCGACAGGCCCGGTGTTGCAGCGCCTCGCCGGCTCGCACTCAGACGGTCTGTTGACCGCTAGCATCACCACGCCAAAATTCGTTCAATACTCGCGAAGGCTGATGGAAGAAGGCGCCCGCAAAGTTGGCAAAGATCCGGCCAAAATCGATCTAGGCTCAGTCATCGTGGGGAGCGTCGGCGAAGATCCAAAGATGGCGCGCGAGGGTGCTCGTGAAATGGCCGCCATGTATCTCGCTAACAAGGTCCAGAACATCCGCGGCTCCGCGGACACTCTTCTCGAATGCGCGGGACTCTCTTTTGACGAGATTCGTCCCATCGCCGAAGCCATGGAAACGGCCGGCCGCAAAGCTGCAGCCCGCGAGGTTACAAACGCTGTTCTTGAAAAAGTCTGCCCGATCGCAGGCACGCCCCATCAGTGCATCGAGCGCCTCGAAGAGTACCGCGCAGCAGGCTGCACGCACATCATGCTGGAGCTTTGGGGAGACGATCGTCTCGAACAAGCGCGGCTGTTCGGTGAAAAAGTTCTGCCACACTTCGGTAAGAAATAGGACGACTCGCTCACGGACTTCGGAAAAATCAGTCGGCTGCCGCCGATTCGCCGCAGTATTTTTCTCTGTAAGAAACCACCGGATTTCGCAGCACTCCGATTTTCTCGATCTCGCACTCCACCACGTCGCCGGGTCTGAGATACAGCGACTTCGGGTCGCCGCTAAACGCCGCAACACCTGACACCGTTCCCGTGGAGAGCACATCGCCAGCGGAATAGCCCATAGGCGAATAGTGCGCAATGATCTCTGGTACGGTGACGGACATCTTGCTCGAGTGCGATTGCTGTCGCACTTTCCCGTTCACACGCAATTCCATCGACAGATTGTTTGGGTTCGGAATTTCATCTGCCGTCACGATGTGCGGCCCGAGCGGGCAAAACGTGTCAATCCCCTTGCAAAAACTGAAAACGCCCGACTTCATTTCCGTACGCTGAATATCGCGCGCGGTCACATCATTGAAAATCACGTACCCGCCGATGTAGTCGCCCGCTCGTTCTGCAGAAAAGTGCTTGCCGGATTTCTTCAGTACCACCGCAAGCTCCAGCTCATAATCCAGCTCTTCGGTCAGATGCTCGGGATAAACGATCTCCTCGTCCGGCCCGATGATCGCGTCCACGTTCTGAAAGAACACAATCCAGGGAAGCACGGGATGCGAAAATCCCGATTTCTGCGCTTCTTCATGATGTTCGCGAAAATTTCCGGCCGTGTGAAAGAATTTCTTTGGGCTAATGGGAGCTCTGATTTTCACTGCGTCGCGCCGATAAAAAATCGCCTCGCCCGAGGCGCCTCGAATTTCCGGTCCTTCTTTCTGTGCGTACTCGAGGGCAACCCTCGCGCCATCCAGCCCGCGATCACCATTGGCAAAAAGGCCGCGCATGTCAGCTGGAACGCGAGCGTCCGCGAGCGCGTAGAACGCCCCCTCCCGCTCCACGTTCCGCAGATACAGCGCGTAGGCTGCGTTGAGGTCCACGATCAATCCATCTGGCGTGAGCCCCCCGATGCGGTTCTCGCGCGCCTGCGAATGGAACGTAACAAGTTTCATCGAGATTCCTTCAAGTCTTGGGACCTGACAATTTGTTCCAAATCTCCAGCCTTTCTCGCTTCATAGAGCGAGTGGCGGCGTGGCTACCCTTTAATCGGCAATCCCGTGAAGCGAATCCCCGCGCTATGCACCTTATAGCGAATGTTTATCCCCACCAGAAGCGCCGTGAGCGATTCCACAATCCGCGCGTTCTCAAGTTTTCCGCCGTTGAGCGCGCGTGCTCCGGGAATTTTTCCCGCAAGCTCCGAAGCGATTTGTTTTGCGCGGTCGTCATCGCTGCACACCAGTATGTCGCAGTCGACTGCCTCATCCTTTGAAAGCAGTTCAGCGCCGAGATTTTGGAACGCCGCCGCCACGCTGATTCCCGCAGGCAGCAGTTCCTTAGTCTGCTCCGCTGCCGATCCCTGCCACACGCCTAGCACCCTCGTGGCAGATCCTCCAACCGTAGCCGCCAGTGGCACCGTCGTATCGATCACCACCGTCCCAGGCTTCCACACGCTTTTCAGTTGTTTCAAAAGGGTCGCACAACCGGAAAACGGAACCGTCACCACCACGACATCGCATTGCGACACCGTCGCCAGATTATCTGCGCCGGCAATTTTCGCAGAGGCCCCAATGCGCGCCCGCAGTTGCGCCGCAGTCTCCTCCGCACGCTGCGCGTCCCGTGACCCAATCACAATCTCTTCGCCCGCTCGCGCCCATCGGTATGCCAGCCCCGATCCCTCCGGACCGGTTCCGCCGAGAATCCCAACTTTTCTGCTCATCGCAATTCTGCTCCGCCCGGCCAGTTCCGCGCTCTCTGAATTCGAAACGACCGCCACTTTGCCTGCTCCCCGCCTCCGCCTCTGGTACGATGGCCTTAGCTCCTCGCGCTCACGGCAGACTGACGAGAGCAAACGATACCACGCAACTCGACAGGTCATTCATGGAAACTATTGGTCAACCGGAATCCGCGCAAAGTCTAATTGAACAGCGTACAAGTGCTCGTTCCGCATTCCGCGCTCTCCTACTGCCCATCAAGGACTTGCAACACGCGAAGCAGCGCCTCGCAGGTGTGTTAACTCCAAACGAACGCTTCGGCCTCGCACAAGCGATGCTGGCGGACACAGTCCGCGCCCTTTGCGGCGTGCGGCGCGCGCACAAAATATTTGTGATCACAAATTACGCGCCCGCCATGGAAATTGCCGCCCAACACGGTTGGGAAAGCTTTCGTGAAGAGCGCCAAGTCTCGGAGAGCGCATCGGTCGATTTTGCCTCGCGTCTATGCGCCGAGCGCGGAGTCGCGGGGCTTCTCCGCTTGCCTCTCGATCTTCCCCTAATACAAGCCGGAGATATCGACGATCTCCTCGCGACGGAATGCGCGGCCCCTGCAGCCGTCATCGTACCCTCACGCGACGGCACCGGCACCAACGCGATTCTTCGCACGCCGCCGACGCTTTTCCCATCGCATTTTGGGCCGAACAGTTTTGAAAAACACTGCAGCGAGGCGGAGCGAGCCGGTGCAAAAATCATCATTCGAAGAAACGAGCGGCTCGAAATGGACGTGGACGATGAGGCGGATCTGCGTGCGCTGCTACGCCACGATCTAACGCAAACCGCAACAGGGAAATGGCTCGAAGAAAGCGGAATTGCAGCGCGCTTTAGAACTCGCGCAATCGCGGTATGAATATTCGGTGAACAATCCTGGCCGTTTCTTCGAGGGCCCACAAGCCCATCACTAGCTTCTTACTTCGTTGCCGCGCTCCCATCGCGCCCCACGCCCAGCGCATCGGCCACTCGATTGATGTAGTTGAACCACGACGCAATCAGCGTAACTTGCAAAATCCCGCGGTCGTCGAAACCGACGGCTCGTAACTTCTCGTGATCCTCCGGCCAAACTTTCGTCGCGTCCTTCGTCAATTTCACGACATAGTCCAGCATCGTGCGGTCTTGTTCACTGATCGGCGCCGTCCGGTAATCCTTCTTCAGCGCTTCCACCATCTCTTGATCCAACGTCACCCTACGCAGAAACTCTGCGTGCGATTCAATTCAATAGTGGCACCGGTTGGTGACCGAAACGATTGTCGCGATCATTTCATGTTGATACCGTTTCAGAGGCAATTCGGGAGACATCAAAGCGCCGAACGTGCTGAACGCATGAAAAAGCACATCGGGAAACAGCGAGTGCGAGCCCACAATGCTCTGTTCAACTCCCGCAAAAACCGCGGGCACCGGCATCGCATATTCCGCCGGATAAAACTTGCGCTCGTCCTCAATCGCCTTCTTGACGCTGTCGTCCTCTTCCATTCGAACTGTCTTGATCCAAGTCATACTCGCTCGCCCCCAAAAAATTCCGCGATAAATCGGTAG
>DATEWL010000024.1:0-8353 GCA_035258025.1 Candidatus Acidiferrum sp.
CGAGACGGTGCAGGAGATGAAGTCTCTCTACGAGCGCTTCGGCTATATCGCCGATCCGCACACTGCCGTTGGGGTGCTTGGATGGGAAGCTTACAAGCGCGACCATTCTGAGCCTGCGCAAGGATTGGTGCTCGCAACGGCGCATCCCGCAAAATTCGCCGAGGTCGTGAAGCGCGCCATTGGCACTGCGCCGCCGCTCCCTGATCGCCTCTCCGCCTACTTGCAGCGGGAGAAATTGTCTCTGCCGATGTCGAGTGCTTACGACGACTTCAAACAGTTTCTGATAGGTCAGTAAGGGTTAGGAAGGCTTACGCAGGCGGTCGAGGAGCATGAAGAGGAAGACGGCGACGAAGGCGTTGACGAGGGCGGCGATGCCAAGATGCATGGTGAACCACGGCTCGGGTTGAGAAAGAAGGAGACGCCGCGTCAAAGCGATAATTCCCTGGTGAACGGCAAAAAAAGAAATTGTCAGGGCGAAACGCGCTGCGGGATGTTCCGTATCGAGGCGCGCGCCGATCGAAGAAGCCAGATAGCCGATAATGGTTTTCGCAATGCCGTAGAGACCAAGAGGAACGGTCGGTCCGCTAAGGCTGTCCTGCAAAATGCCAATCACCATTCCCAGAAGCAGTCCGGTAGAAGGATTTCGCCGGCTTAGGCCGAAATAGATGACGATGAGCAGCGGAAGATCAAGAATCGAAGTCTTCGGGAAATAGATCGGCAAAAAAGCCTGCAACACGAGGGCAAAGGCCGTAGCGAGGATGATCGCGCCCGCGCGGAACTTGTGAACCTCGATGTGCAGTTCGCTTCCCCGAATGTCGTAGGTGTCGTTCATGGTTTCTCGGGGGGGACCGGATTGGTTGCCGCAGCGGAAGGAGCGGTGGCCGGCGGCGCTGCGGAGTTGGGCGCCGGAGACTCTTGCTTCAACTCGAGAGGCTTCATGGTCAGCAGGACAAAGACCTCTTCGAGCCGTTCGAGGCTCGCGGCGGGCTTCACGCGAAGCTGTTTGAACGGAATGCCTGGTTTGATTTCGGCGATGGTCCCAACAGGCAGGTCGCGCGGGAAGATGCGATCCATGCCGCTGGTGACCACGCGCTCTCCGGAGTTTACGTTGTCGTCGTTGGGGATGTATTTCATGACCAGCAGTGGCTCGCCGGTGCCGCCAACCGGGCCTTGCAGGCGCGACTCCACCAGCATGGCGCCGACGCCGCTATGTTCATCCGTGAGCAGCAAAACCTGCGCGGTGTCTTTGTAGGATTCGATGACTTTGCCGACGACGCCGTCCGGCGTGATGACGCCCATGTTTTTGCGGATTCCGTCCCGCTCGCCGCGATCGAGATAAATAGTCTGGCTGCCGGAGTCGGCGCTTCCACTGATTACGCGCGCGCTTATCATGGGCACGTCCACATTCGTCTGGCGGAACTTCAATAACGCGGCAAGGCGGTCGGCTTCACCGGCTTTGCTCTGGAGCTGTGTGATCTGTAGTTTCAGCGCGCCGTTTTCACGCTTCAATTCTTCGTTTTCGCGCGAGGTGTTCTGTAGCGCGAAATAATGATTCCAGGTGTCGCGAATGTGGCTGACGCCGTGAGCGCCGGCGCGTTCGAACGGCGACACCGCGCCGACCGTCCAGACGCGGATGAGGCGGCCCTGCGAGTCGCGCTTGATTTGCACGGCGAGCAGCAGAACCTGCAGGAGCACGACGCCGCCGAGCAGGAAAATCGACCTATGACGAGAGGGGATGCCAACCATGGAGTCCAGTAGCACAGACCTTGCCCTGTGCGGTTCAAAATTTCTGCAATCGCGTCAAACCGGAAAATCCGTTAGTCGATGCAAACCTGCCGCAGCAACTTGAAATCGCTCAGCATTTTTCCGGTGCCAAGTACGACCGATGCCAGCGGGTCGTCGGCAATGGAAACCGGCAAACCGGTTTCTTCGCGGATGCGCTTGTCGAGATTTTTGAGCAGCGCGCCGCCGCCGGTCAGGACGATACCGCGGTCGCTGATGTCGGCGGATAGTTCCGGCGGAGTGCGTTCCAAAGCCACGCGCACAGCATTCAATATGGTTGCGACGCATTCGCTCAAAGCCTCGCGAATTTCGCTGTCGTCGATGGTGACGGTGCGAGGCACGCCCTCAATCAGGTTGCGGCCCTTCACTTCCATGGTCAGAGGCTTCTCCAGCGGATACGCCGAGCCAATTTCCATTTTGATCTGTTCCGCGGTGCGTTCGCCAACGAGCAGGTTGTATTTGCGCTTCAGGTACTGCATGACGGCTTCATCCATCTCATTTCCTGCGACGCGGACCGAGCGCGAGTAAACGATGCCGCTCATGGAAATGACCGCGATGTCCGTTGTGCCGCCGCCGATGTCGACGACCATGTTGCCGGAAGGCTCTTCGATTGGCAGGCCCGCTCCAATAGCCGCAGCCATGGCTTGCTCCACCAGATAAACTTCGCTAGCGCGTGCGCGATACGCGGAGTCTTGTACCGCGCGCTTCTCCACCGGGGTAATTTCGCTGGGCACTCCGATGACGATACGCGGATGAACCAAGACGCGGCGGTTGTGAGCCTTCTGAAT
Organism: Candidatus Acidiferrum sp.; assembly: GCA_035258025.1. Taxonomy (GTDB): domain Bacteria; phylum Acidobacteriota; class Terriglobia; order Acidiferrales; family UBA7541; genus Acidiferrum. The sequence continues at coordinate 2,571 of DATEWL010000024.1, forward strand.
AAAATACGTCAACATTTTTTCGGTGACTTTGAAGTCGGCGATGACGCCGTCCTTCATGGGCTTGATGGCGACGACGTTACCCGGCGTGCGGCCGAGCATCTCTTTTGCTTCGCGGCCGACGGCTACAACTTCTCCGCTGGATTTGTTGATGGCCACGATCGAGGGCTCGTTCACCACGATTCCTTTGCCGGCCGAGAACACCAGCGTGTTCGCCGTCCCAAGATCAATGGCGAGGTCGGAAGAAAACAAACTGAACACCGACCTCAGGTTGTAACCGTTCTTATTCATCCCCCCGCTCCCCGCGAAGAAAACTTCTCCGCCGTCCAGCCAACAACGAGCTGCCTAGCAGCATCACGGTCTAGAAGCACCGCCGCGCGGCCAACTAGACCATTGTCTCTGGACTTGGCGACGAGCGCAAAGTCGCGCCTGCGTCTTTTTCATTCGTGACCGAAAAACGATCATCGCTCGAAACTCTTACTTCGGCACAACGATCGTCACCTTCTGCTGGTTCGTACCGCCGCGGCGGTTTTCTCCAATGATGACGATAGTGTGCTGGCCAGGTTCGAGCGGCTCCGTAAAGTGGCGAAACGTGCCGTCCGCTGCGATAATCGGCACGGGCTGGCCGTTTACGATGAGCGCTGCGCCGGGTTCCGTCCTGCCGATAATTTCCACGACGCGGCCGTGAATCTGCGTGCCGGTAATCTCCAGCACCATATCCTGTGTTTTTCCCTGAGCGACCAGTGTAAACCGGAACGTTTCGCTGACCTCGCTGGTTTCCTTCTTCGCGTTCGTGGCCGTGACGTTCCAGAAATAGTCGCCGCCGTCGAGCCCCGTGATGTCCACGCCGGTTCCTGTAACTCCGGTAGCCTCTTTCACTGTTCTTGTAAACATCGCCGTGGTGCTGATCTTTAGGTTGTAAGAAACCGCCTGCGACACGGGCTTCCATTCAAAATGTATCGACGCCGTTTTTGGATTTTCCACAATTAGCGGCTCGAAGTTGCGCGGCGAGTTCAGGTCTGGCGGGGCCAACACGTCGGATTTCGTAATTGTGCCGCCCGTCGCGTAACTCGCTTTCTGATACGCTCCGATCTCCACCTTTTCCTGGCCGCGCTGGACTTCCGCGCTTCCTCTGGAGACCACGACCTCGTTTTCCTTAGTCGTCGGATCGGACTTGACGGCCGCGCTGCTGTTCGAACCCAATTGCGCCCTTGAATCTTCCATGCTGACGGCAGCTTTCGAATCCGGCGAAGAATAATTTGGAGTATTGAGGTCGACTTGCCCGATGTTGATGCGCACCGCAGAACTGGAAGGCTGCTCATGCCCCATCGAATTTTCTTCCACGGTAATAAATGTTCCGGACTTCACCGTGTACGTCGTGCCGTCGGCGAAGGTGATACGCGCCGCGCCGTCCGTCGAAGTCTGGATTTGATCGCCCTTGTCAAGAGTGGTGTGGAAATCGGCGTCCACCCATTGCACGGAATTGACTTTTTTCACTTGCACTTTTCCGTCGAGGTTGACGAACTTGGCCTGCGTCTGTGTCATTGGCTCGGAGCCGGGGTCACCGTTTCCGATCGACTTGTTCAGCTTGTCGTACACGGCCGAATACAAATTCGGATTGATCAGATAGACCGCCGCGAAAATGATCGCCGCAAGCAGAATCGCGTATACGGCCACGGTCTTGTACGTCACCGTATGCCAATACACTTCTACTCGCTTTATCTTCGGGTGGTTCGGGTCGTAAGGTGTCTGTGTACTCACTGGTTTTTGCGCCGCTCTGCCGCCAATCTTGGAATCTAACACAGTAATTAGAACGCGGACGGCCGCTGGAGCTTGCGGTAGTTAAACAGCAAATAGCGGTTGCGCATACTAGACGTTGGGACAGGGAGTTTTGGCCGAAAGGACAGTGGGCTGTTCTCAAGACTCTCTATCGGTTATGCGCAACTTTTGGACGCACTCTCAGGAAGATTTTGCCCGGAGGAAGGCCAGCGTCAGCGGCCATGCCAATAGAGCGGCCGACGGGCTATAACTGGCGCGCGCGTCGCAAAAGAACCCGTGATCGGCGTTGGAGATTTCGACGTTGACGAAATGTTTTCCCGCAGCGCGCAACGCATCGCTCACTGTGCGCACGTGCTCTGGCGGAATGTGCTTGTCGCGTCCGCCCCAGAAGAACAAGAGTGGAGCTTGCAAACCGCTCGCCCGGCCGAGCAAGCCGGGGCTTGTAGCGTTCGGGGCGATTCCACCGCCGTAGTAAGAAATTGCAGCTGCGAGCGGCAGTGTGATGGCCGCAAGAAACGCCGCGCGCCCGCCCATGCAATAACCGATCGCAGAGATCGGCAGGTTCTCTCCGATATAACCACGGAGCCAGTCAAACGCAGCGCGCTGGTCTGCCGCCATCGAGGCATCACTCAGCGCCTTCATGTGTGGCACCGAGCTGGGAAAATCGTCGTAGCGTATTTCGATCCCCGCGCCGGTGCGGTGAAAAAGCTCTGGCGCCACGGCGACGAAGCCTTCCCGCGCAAACCGCCCGGCGATGTCGCGAATGTGCGCGTTCACGCCGAAAGCTTCCTGGAAGACGAGCAATCCAGGGTTCGCGCCCTTTTCCTTGGGCCGCGCAACCCACGCGCGCATGGTGGTGCCGTCGTTGACGCTGAGTTGCACATATTCGCCGCTGATTTCCATGTTTGCTCCTAAGGGCCGGAATCAATGCCGGATAAAATAGCTGGGCTTGTCGAGATTTGCCGCCACGGCTACATCGAAAAAACCAACCATCATCTCGTCGTACGTTTGCTCGCCCCAGCGTACAGCGGCCTCTGGGTCCGGGTTGTGCGGATTGTTCCGCGAATTATCGTACCAGGCGACGGCTTGCAGTTCCGTGCCTGCTTTCAGCAAACGCGGTTCGGCGAGGCGGTAGCTCATCTGCCAGTGAAAATGATAGTGGACGTCCAGCAGCGGTTCCATTTCCTGGTCCTGCCTCGAGCCGGAATTGTTTTCTCTGTGGATAATGTTGTACTCGAATCGTTTTCCGCGCAAATGCATGTGCGGAAAGAAACTGAGCAGCGTCGCTTCATTCGGCAGAGTGCCGCGCGCTTCCACGCGGTAATCTGGCGCGCCCGGCGGAATCACGAAGTGGTCGTTCGTGAGCTGCAGCGTCAGCACGCGCTGGGCGGGTGCGTGCTTTGCAAAAATCAGGCCCACGCTGGTTTTATCGTTGCCGGCGTGTCCATTGGTCGTATAGTGCATTTGAAAAACGAGCTCGGATCTGGCAGGAATGAATTTTGCCATGTTGTCTGGCCAATTGTCCGGAGAACTCCCCGGCGCGTAAACGAGCAGCACGTCGCTGTCTGTCCAATGCGCGCCCTTCCGATCATCAGGATCCGTCAGCGTGGAAGCGCCGAACGGCACGCCCACCGGAGCGTGGCGCATCCACTGCGAATCCGGCGGCCGCACATAGACGACGGCATGATGCACGTTCGCGCGAAGCGACGGCAAGACTTCCACCGATTGCACCCAGCGATCCTCTTTGAATCCTGTCGCTACAATTTCGTAGGTGTATTCCACGTCGCCGCTCGCAGGCAGCGGCACGCTCTTCGGCATTTTCAAGATCAAGTCCGGCTGCGGAATGCTCCAGCTCTCGGTCCAATGAATCGGCGGAGGGGCGTCGTGCGCGTCCCCGGCAGGCGCTCCGGCGGCGGCCCAAGCCGCAAGCGCCGCGATTTGTCCCGTGGAGAGTGAAGGATCATTCGCGAAGTGCCCGATGTGAGGATCGGCCAACCATGGCGGCATGGATTTGCTCTGCGCCGCCGCCGCAATAGCAGCAGCATAGGGCCGTGTTTGCTCGTACGTTTCGAATCGCATCGGCGCGATACCCTCGGCGCGATGACAGATTTGGCAACGCTGCCGCAGAATCGGCAGCACGTCGCGGTAAAAAGTCGGCGTGTTCCCGGCAGAGCGCTGTTGCCCCGCGTTTTGAGCCGACCCCAAAGATGTCCCCTGGTTGAGCGCGCCCAGCAAAACCAGAACGAGCACCGCCACAAGCGGCGCCATCTGCTTTCGTACCGCCGTGAGTTTGATCATCCCTAGCGTTCGATGATACGCGCATCACCGCAGTTTCCCATCAGCGCGCCCACCCAGGCCTTTGCTCATAGGCTCAATCTTCGACCGCGTCGAAGAAACGGTTACTGACGAGTGGTAACGAGTGGTGGTGATGGCTCAGAAGCCCATTTGAGCGCGCCCCAGATCCGTCAGGTCAGCCTCGGTGGCACGACCCTTGAAATCGACTTCGAAGTCCATGGCAGCGAAGTCGGGGGCCGAACGCCCTTGGAGAAAGGCTTGCCTTTGTTTCGGAAGATATGCGCGATTCTTCGGGCAGTCGGGCGCAGAGCCGATGTAGATGACACTGGCGTACTCGCTACCTGTGTGCTCATCGCCGACGGCGTGGCAGATGTCCGTGTGCCAGAACACTGTGTCACCGGGCATGACCTCCAGGATCGAGACCAAGCCAGCGATGAGATCGGGGTGCCACTCGGGGCTAACCCCGAGGGCACGGCCCGGGGCCGCGCCGCAAAGATCGGCCTCATCCACGTCGTCCTGAAGCGCGCGAAGGAGCACGTAGGCTATGCCCTCCGCGATCGGAATGAGGCGCAGAGTGCCGTCTTTTGGCCCTTGGCGCGTCAGTGCCGTCCAGCCCTGATAGGTGCGGAACATACTGCACACCGCTGGCGACGGAATCTCTCGGGTCTTCAATCGATGCATGGCGTCAAACGGGTCGTAACCGCGCCAGTCACCGGCAAAGATGTTCTCGTACACCTGCTGGTAGCCGGGGTCGATCCAGCGCTCGACAGTGCCCGCATCCATGTGTGGGGAGAGTCCAAGCGTCTTGTCCCCGGGCTGCCGCCGCCGCACGCGGTCAGCGTACGTGCACTGCCGGTCGGGGTTGAAGACGCCTTGGTATTTCCACAGGCGATCGAGGAAGGCACGCGTCTCGGCAAGCCTCGCATCCTGACGCGCCATGACCTGCGGCCTAGACCAGTAGACGTTGAAGACTTGTGGCTTCCCGGCTTTGAGAGCCGAGAAGTACTTGTCGAGACTCCGTTTCTCGACTTCCAGTTCCTCGTAGTGGTTCGTTTCGAGATACTCGCCGACTTCCGCGAACCAGTCGCGCGCGACACTAGCGGGGAACACTCCACGAACAACCGCACAGCCAGTTTTTCGGATCGACTGACGGACTGCTTCCGGTACCGTGTTGTTACTTATGTCGGCGTAATTTAGTTCGGGCACCACGGCACGCCCTGCGGCGGTCTCTCTGAGGACGATGTCGACAGCCCGCTTGACGTAGTCCCTCGCCTCTTCGTAGGCGTGTTTCAATGCCTCGCGACGCGGCGCGAGCCTGCGCTTGAAAGCGATGATCTGGTCACGTATGTCGGCCTCTGCCCCCACAGCCGCTCCACTTCCGCCAGTAGCCATGATTTATCCCTCCTCCCTCTCAACTCCGCGAAGCGATTCATCTGGGCCGACAAACGTGTTCGACGCTCTCCGAAGATTCCGTTCGCGTGATTCGCAGCGATTCTACTACTGGATTCCGACGGCGTCGACGATCTCCTGATAAACGCCGTTACCGTCCAACTGAAATCTGCGCGATCCGAATGTCCTGTTACGCGACTGGGAGTTGTGCGCGAGGGAAAAATCACTTGGACGTTACCACCTCCACCGCTATTGAGCATCTAAGCAGAAAAGGAGGTGTTTCCATGGACAGACGGATATTCCCAAGCCTTATTCTTGCCTCT
>DATEWL010000025.1:0-5073 GCA_035258025.1 Candidatus Acidiferrum sp.
AGTTTGAAGCCTTTCGGCGATCGCCTAAAACCCATCACGCCGGACGAATTCCGCGCACGCATGGCCCACGCGCAGCAGGTCATGTCCGAGTTGAAGCCAAGTTTTGACGCTCTGTTCTTCGCTCCTGGTACTTCGCTTTACTACTTCACTGGCATTCGCTGGGGATTGAGCGAGCGTCTCGTCGGACTCGTCCTGCCTCGCGTGGGAAAACCCGTCCTCGTCTGTCCGGGCTTCGAAGAAGGCCGCTTGCGCGAACAACTGCGCTTCCCGATTGAAATCCGCGTGTGGCAGGAAGATGAAAGCCCTACGAAGCTCGCCGCGGCCGCTTTGGCCGATCAAAGCGTTCGAACCGGGCGGCTGGGCGTCGAAGAAACCATTTACTTCACGTATTCCGATCACTTGAGCGCGGCAGCTCCCGGATTTGAATACGTGTCTGCTGATCGCGTTACTATCGCCTGCCGCGCGCGCAAATTCCCGCACGAGCTCGAATTGATGCGGCTGGCCTGCGAAGCAACATTCGATGTATATAAACCCGTTTTTGCCGCTATTCGGGAAGGAATGTCGCAAGACGATATCGCCCATCTCGTCGAGGCAGGTTTTTCAAAGATGGGCCTGCGTGGCGGCGCGCTTGTACTTTTGGGAGCCTCAGCCGCGCTTCCGCACGGCACCAAGCAACCGCAAAAACTCAAGGAAGGCGATGTCATATTGATTGATGGCGGCTGCGCCGTCGATGGTTATGCTTCGGACGTCACACGCATGGGAATCCTCGGCAAGCCTTCGGAGAAAATCGCGAAAGCGTATGAACTCACGCGAAGAGCCCAGGATGCCGCATTGGATGCAGCACGTGCTGGCCGGCTATCCGGCACTGTCGATGACGCCGCGCGCGCGGTCATTACCGGTGGCGGCTACGGCCCCGACTACAAATTCTTCACGCATCGCCTGGGCCACGGCATCGGCCTCGACGGCCACGAACATCCTTATCTCGTTCGCGGCAGCAAGACCAACCTCGAACCTAGTATGACTTTTTCGAACGAGCCGGGCATCTACGTTGTCGGGGAGTTTGGCATTCGGTGTGAAGACGACATGGTCATCATGCCCGACGGCCCAGCGCAACTCTTGACGCCAAACTTCCAGGTCTCACTCGAAAAGCCGATGGGCTGATTTTACGCGCGCCGAATCGCTTCACAAAACTCAACGATCCTTTGCTCCGCCCAAAAGCGCTCGGCTCCGCTTCGATTTGAAATAAAGCCGCAATGTCCTCCGTGCTCCGGCGTGACGAACATTATCGCCGGGTTCTGCCCCGGATTCGCGCGCAGAAATAATTCGTACGGCACAAATGGATCGTCTTGCGCCGTGATCATCAACATCGGCACGCGCACCTGCGCCACGACCTTCTTCGCTCCCACTGCATTGTAATAATCCTGCGCGTCCCGGTAGCCGAATTGCGGAGCCGTAATCTTGTCGTCAAACTCTCGCACCGAGCGCACTGGTCCGATTCCATTCAGCGGATAGCGTTGCGGGAACAGCTTGGCCTTTCGCGCGTACCGCGCCATCAATCCTTTTACAAAATGCCGCTGGTAGAAAAAATTGTCGCGACGCTCCAGCGCATCGGCGCACGCCCCAAGATCCATCGCGGGGCAAACCACACACACACCGCGCAGCGCTTTCGGCGCGGTATCTCCAAACTCGCCTGTCATCTTCGTCACCAGATTGCCGCCCATCGAGTAACCGGTGAAGAAAACTTTCTCGAATCCGTCAACGTTGGCGAACTCTTCGAGCACCGCTTTATAATCGGCGCTCATCCCGGAGTTGTAGAGCGTCGGCGTAAGCGCTTCCGTGCCGCCGCAATTCCGCTGATTCAATCGCACCGCGTGAAAACCCAATCGGAACGCCTTCTCCGCAATTCCGCAAACGTAATTCGATTCGCTCGACCCTTCCAGCCCATGTAGTATCACCATCACCGGAGCATCGCGCCGCTTCCCCGGTTGCCAATGACATTTCCCAAGAATCCGCGACTCGGCATCCACCTGAAACAACCGCTCTTCCGCCTGTGGCAGGTCGAAACGCCTGCGCACAAAGGCCGCCGCAATTGTCATGGCGTGCCCGTTCCTCAGCAGCCGATGCGGCTCAAATTTCTCCATCACGCAAGGCATGAATTCACTGTAGAGCAGCGCCACACACCAGGCAAGCCGCCGACGCCGCAACCCTTACGGTGGCCTTTGCCCCCTCGCTTTCTGCTGCCCGAGCGCTGTTAACACTCGCTCGTTTTTTCACGTCAATCTAGGCGATGGGAAAACAAGGAGCTAGCACCATGAAATCTCGCCTTCTTGCCTGCGCCGTTCTCGCTTTGTCCTTGGCCGCTATGCCGCTTCTCTTCCACGCGCAAACGCCGTCTTCCGATCCAGCCCTCACCGCCCACGAATGGGGCACGTTTACTTCGATCGCCGGCAAGGACGGCCAGGCCGCCTACTGGCTGCCGCTGACTGGCTCGACGGATCTTCCAGCGTTCGTCGAACATTTTCAAACCCCAGATTTCAAGGGCGGCCTCCGCGGCACGGTGCGCATGGAAACGCCCGTTCTCTATTTCTATACCAATCGCGCCACGACAGTTTCCGTGCGCGTCTCCTTCTCGCAAGGCCTCATCACCGAGTGGTATCCGCACGCCGATCGCGTCGAACCCGTCGGTCTTCAGACTCAAGCGCGGATGGTCGCCTATTACAATGACTGGAATCGCCGCCAGAAGCAGCCCGACAGCAGCATTTCCTGGGACTCGATCGCGCTGGAACCTAGCAGCTCCCCTACTCTCCCGGACGGAGACAGCACGAACCACTACTATGCCGCCAGGCAAACGTCCTCTACTCCCTTACGCATCAAAACCCAAGCCGGTGACCAAACCGAGAAATTCCTCTTCTATCGCGGCGTGGGCAGTTTTTCTGTACCAATGGCAGTGAAGCTTACCCAAGGCGAAAAGGTAGTCGCCCAGAATCTCACAACCCAAGAAATTCCCGCGATGCTCCTGTTTGAATGCCGCGGCGACAAGTTGGGATTCCGCGTCGCCGACGCCTCCGCGTCCCAACCAACTCTCGATCCTCCCGAGCTCAATGCCAATATGGATTCGTTGAAACAGGCGGTGGAAGACATGCTCATCGCGCAGGGCCTCTATCAAGACGAAGCCCAAGCCATGTTTGAAACTTGGCGCGATTCCTGGTTTGAGGAGGGCAGCCGCTTACTCTACATCGTCCCGCGCCAATTCGTGGACAGCGTCCTGCCTCTCTCGATCAGTCCCGTTCCGGCGCAAACCGTCCGCGTCTTCGTCGGCCGCCTCGAACTCGTCACACCCGCCACACAGCGAGCCGTCGAGCAAGCCCTGGTCACGCACGATCAATCGACCCTCAATCACTACGGCCGCTTTCTCGCGCCCATCCTCGAGACCATGATCGCCAGCGAAAAGAATTCGGCCAAGAAAGCGCATCTCCTCGAGTACCTAAACGATCTCGAAAACGTGCAAGTCACGCAAAACGCACAGAATCAGGCTCCGCGAAACGCGCAATGAGTGTATGTCGAGATTTACTTTGCTAAGTTCCGGGTGGGCGAATCGGCATAAGAATCAACCGGAATTCGGAGCAACCCAGTTTGAGTTCCTCGAATCCAGTTGTTAGAGTCACAAACGCATCGAGTTCCGATATGGCTGCCAATGTCGTAAGAGAAAGGTTGGCAAAGGCGATGAGAACTCACAGAGTCGCGATCCTCTCCGCGCTAGTTATCCTGTTACTCGTCCCAATCTCCCTTGCGAAGAATGGAAATATCGGGATTTACGGAATTGTGGACAAGGTTGTTTTCGAACCTGACGAGAACGCGCCGGAGCGGATTCAAATCTGAGGTTTGTTTGTGGTTCCTGTCCCGATCTCTAGCGGAATGTATAGGAATCCTCAGCGAGGAATTCTCTATTTCAGTCTCCCTCCTGACAAAAAGAAAATTGCGATAAAGGAGTGGGCCGAACTAAAAAAACGGGCCGGCTCTGGTCAGACTCTCGGCTTCACGGAGTACTGGGTACCGAACCCGAACGATCCGCAAGGCAACCCTCATACGTCATTGGTGGTTTATGTCCACGAGGATGTGCCCCTCGGCTTGCCAGACCCTTATCCGCTTGGAATAGGAGTCCTCAAAATAGACGAGCGCAAGCCAGAGGACTACGAGAGGGAAATAATTACTCAGCTCAAGGAAAGCACCAACCAACCCTGAGCAAATCGTCAACGCTTTCCCGTTTTTCTGCGCCGTTTTGTCAGCCAAGGTGCGAGCACGGCCTCCAAGTCCGCGCGCATCCAATTCGCAGCTGTCCCTTCTCGATAGAATCCCCAGGTAATCAACGAGCCGCTGAGTACTGTTTCAATCGTTCGCGCTAACTGCATAGGTTTCACTCTCGGCATGAGTTCGCCCGCTTTTAACGCTGCTTCGACCAGCCGCTTCAAACCGGCACGCGTCGCTCGCGCTTGCTTTACCAAATGCCGCCGAAAGTCTGGATCGGTCATATCAATCTGTAGATAGGCCAGGTTGCGCGCGAGAGCCGCCGGCGACGCCGCCATCCCGGCCATGCAGTCTGCGTATGCGCGCAGCGCCGCTAGCGGAGAGGCGTGCCGCTTTGCGAGCGCCGCAATAAATTCCCCCGACCGATCCGAGTATTTTTCTGACAACGCGAGCAGGAGCGCGCGCTTCGAGCCAAACCGTTGCACCAGCACCGCCGCCGTCACTCCGGCTTCTTTTGCGATGGCCGCAAGCGTCAGCTCGCGCGGGCCGACTCTGCTCATCACCGCATGCGTGGCGGCAAAAAGCTGGCTGTCGCTGACCTTCCTGGGGCGCGGGCTCATGGGTCTTGACCGTTTCTCAACGCTCGTATAGTATCATTTCTAAACGGCCATTTAGTTTACGCGTTCCCGCGATGCAGAATGGAGTCGGAGTAGGAATCATGATCGCTCATAACCCCCTCCACGGATCCGGACAAGCGGGATTCCCGCATCCGGCTCTTGCCTTAGGTGATGACGCCCATGCGGCGCAGGGGATAGGGATGACAGACGG
>DATEWL010000026.1:0-5149 GCA_035258025.1 Candidatus Acidiferrum sp.
CCGTAGCGACGCTCACGACCGAGCAGATGGCCGCGATCGCAGGGCTGTATTGGAACAGGGAAGATGATGATTTCGAGAGAGTCCAAGTGAAAGACGGCAAGTTGCAGATCGAGCTTGGTGGTGAGTTTCGCGGTCTCAAGCCCGCAGGAGAGGCACATTTCCACGTGGCTGATGTTCCTTGGGGCGATGATGTGGACATTCATTTCCTGGAGGCCACAGCGGAAAAACCGCGGCGTATCGAGCAGAGTTTCGGCGGTGGAAAGCCGAACATTTTTGATTCAGCGACGGCGTACACTCCCACTTCGGCGGAATTAGCTGAATATGTCGGTCCCTATGTCAGCGAAGAAATCGACCCCGTCTACCGCATGGTCCTTCAAGACGGCAACTTGACCCTCACGCGGCTAAAGAGCAAACCCGATACGCTTCACCCAGCGGTGCGTGACGTTTTTACTGGGGAAATCGGGACAGTGCGCTTCACGCGCGACGCGAACCAGCACATTTCCGGCTTTATTCTAGATGCCGGCCGCATTCAGAATTTCCATTTCTCGCGAAAAACCAACTAAATTCTTGCGGCTGCTGTATTTCGAGAAAAATAGGTTAGCGTGGCCAGAGCCATCCAAACGTCCCTGCGGTCAGCAAACCGTACACCAAGCCGTCCATAACTTCCTTGGTGGTCATGCTCCAAGTCTGGCCCTTCCAAATGGCATTACTTAGCTGCCCAAGCCCGTACGCCATGAATGCGGCCATCCCCGCGACCCGAAAGACTGCGAGATAGTTTGTGCCTGGCGCAACGGTGTGCCCCGTGAGATAGGCAACGAAGAACGCAACGATGAGACAGTAGCCGAACCATTGCCCGAGGAACTTTGGCATAGCGACCGGGCCATTAGGAAAAACGGTCATCATGCCTACAGGTCCTTGCTTATATTTTTCTTGCATGGCTGGCGTCTTCATGTCCTTGTGGGTCGTAAACGGAAAAATATAGAGCCCCCGCGTCAAGCCCGCGCCGCGCAGAACAGTGAGGAGTTTGTCCTCGTCGGGCAACTGCCGGTAGTCGCCACGGTGGTAGGGCAGCACGGTATGCATGATGGAGCTGGCGATGAACACGATAACCGCCGAGAGCAGGATCGGAAGCCAAAGAGCCGTGAGAGGGACCATGAGCAAGCTCCTCAATAACGAATAACGTTGCGGGATTATTGGCCGCGAGACTATCTTCGGATAGGGCTGGGGTCAATAGATATTGGAGAGGGCTACACAGCGGTGATGAAGCCGCCGTCGCTTGCGACGTAGCCATAGGCCATGCGCGGCGTGTTAAACGCAAAGCCGGGGTTCCCTTCGCAGTCCAGCAGGATAAGTCCGCCGGTAGCATGGGTGCGTTTGCCAAGAAGATGAACCGCTTCCCGCGCAACAAGCATCGCAGTGTCCGCGGCGCACGAATGGCGCGCCGGACTCGATGAATCGCGCGAAGACTCGGACAAACAGAAAGCATTGCTGCCGCTGCTAAGCAGATCGGTAGCCGTTTTGGCCATAACGATCTTCATAATCGCCTCGCCGTATCCAGTGCAAGACACACCGCCCGCAGTGGAGTCGGCATAGCATCCGCACCCAATCAAGGGCGAATCGCCAACGCGCCCAGGCAGTTTGCAGCACGTCCCGCCCGTGGAAGTGGCTGCAAACAGCTTACCGTGCGAATCGATCGCCACGGCTCCGACGGTGCCCTGCTCGTGGCCACGATGGTGCGCCGCCGCGTGCTTATCCTGGCTGCAATGTTTCCAAGCATCCCGCTCGGCGTCGCTGACGAGCTCTGACGGGTCGCACAGCGCGAACCCATGGTCTCTGGCAAACCTCTCTGCGCCATCGCCCACGAGCATCATGTGCGGACAGTGCTCCAGCACGGCGCGCGCAAGACGGATCGGATTGCGGATTCGTTGCAGAGCAGCAACAGCCCCGGCGCGCAAGGTTTCGCCGTTCATTACAATCGCGTCGCACTCCACGCGCCCGTCGAGATTCAGGTGCGACCCGAACCCCGCATCAAACACCGGCTCGTCTTCTAACACGACAATAGCTGCTTCCACAGCGTCCAGCGCGGAACCACGCCTCGCAAGAATCGACCATCCGGCTTCGAGAGCCCCGCGGCACCCCGTATTGCATGCCTCAACGGCTTCGTCGGGAATATCCCAAGCACCGCCATGCACAATCAAAGAAGGTTTCATCGCGACGAGAATGGCAAAGCGAGCAGAGTTTGTCCAGAACGCGGAAGTGACAACGAGTTCATGCCCTAGACGAAGAAATCGAGTACGAAGAGAACCGCTCCCAGAAAGAGCAGGATGAACGCGGGATTGATGTGCCGGCGGGGAAAACGGCTAAGCGATTGAATAAACTGTGAAGGCACGGCCTTGAGCCAAGACTCTTCGCGCACGCCATAAAACGGCCCAATCACCGTGTACCGCGAAAGGCTGCGCCGGAACGCCCCGAACTCATCATGCACCCAAATAGAAAAATCATTACGGTTACGCCAAACAAGTGCCGCTCCCAGCGTAAACGCCACGTACCCAAGCACAGTTAATAGCCCGAGCGCCGGGCCAGATCCCCAATACATGGTGCCTCGCAAATGACCCACCTACTTCCGTTTGACGCCAGAAAAAGCCGAAAAGTTACTCGTCCTCGTGAATCGTAGTCAGCCGGACGATTTCAAATTCTTTTTGCCCAGCCGGGGTGGCCACCTGCACTTCGTCGCCGACCTTCCTATTCAACAAAGCCTTGCCGATCGGCGAAGTGGTTGAAATGAGCCCCTTCTCGACGTCCGCCTCTTCCGTGGTGACCAGCTTGTACTCGATTTTCACCTCTTTGTGAAGATCCAGCACCACAATGCGCGAACCGTACCCGGACCGGTCCTTCGGAATATTGCTCAAGTTCAGCATCCCAAGGTCGCCCATGCGCTTTTTGAGCTGGCCGATTCTTGCGTTGACGTATCCCTGGCGCTCTTTGGCGTACTTGTATTCCGCGTTTTCGGAGAGGTCGCCGTGCGCCCGCGCCTTGGCAATCTCCTTCGGGAGGTCGATGTTTAGCTCGTGCTCGAGATGGTCGATTTCCCCTTGCAGGCGCTGTTTGATCTTCGCGAGCGGGTCAGACATGGTCGTAGGTCACCAAAAGTTGCTGCCAAAAAATGTTCGCGGAGTCCGGTTTAGCAGGATGGCTCGCCGGACCCCGCGCGAACAAGCATTATAGATGCGTCGCATTTGCCGCCACAAGGGGCAGGCACAGATAGTTTTGACGCTTTACGATCCCCTGCTGGGGATGCAACCGCGACTGGCGGATTTGTTCCCGGCTGGTTTTTTCCCGAATTCAGCGGACCCTAATCTCAACGTCCTGAGACAGCGTCTTTCCCGCGGCGTCTTCGATTGCTAAAGTGTATGTTGTTGATTTAATGGGCGATACATCCACACAATGGGCTGTCGAGGGCCACACCGGCTGAGGCTGGGGCTCAAGTTTAACGGTCTTGGCGTTGGCTACCCCGTAACAAAGTTGTGCCGATTCGCCTCGACGGATGACCGCGGGGCTGGCGTAAAAACTAAGGATCGCAAACTCCCTGCCTCCAAGCTGTTCGACGGCCGCGCGGTCTTGCTCGTGCAGCTTCTCCGCGCGAGCCTGTGCCGCTTGGCGTTCCATGTTGCGGCTATCCTGCCAGCGCGAAAACATCACAAACACAACCCCGAGCAGAGCCACGATCAGAACAGCCGAAGAATACAGCAGCGGGTTCTTCAGAAGTGACTTCGGTTCAGAAACCGGTTCAGACGCCATGAGCATGCTCCGAGAGGGCCGAAGCTCCTGCAACTAAAATAACTTGAATAGGGATGCGAGGAAAATAGCTGATTACATTTGCTTGCACCGGCAAGGAGGGGAATCCCGTCGAAAGCGGTTCACTTCGCGGCGTGGGCTAACTCGCGCCAAGTCACCAGTTTGACGTTCTGCTCTCGGACCAGCGCCCGAAACTCCTCGCTTGTAAAGTAGTTGAAATCGCGCTGCCGCCACGCCGCACCCCAGGTAACGCGCTCGCGCGTGGCTGCGCGCATCTCCTCGTCATCGAACGCCAAATGAATAATGAAGACCGTCACGCCGGGCTGAAGATTCTTCAGAGCCGTGGTGTAGAAATCCGCCCACTTCTCCGCCGGGACTCCTGGCTCTATCGTCACAGTGTGATCGACCACGAGATCGTCGGGACTCAGCGAATTCTCAAGGTAAGGGCGGTCTGCGAACCAATCGCGCACCATGAACACAGGCAATTTGTATTCGTGCGCCAAGCGCTGAACACTCTGAAAAATGTCTCTTCCGTTTTCGAAAAGCCGGTATTGATGAGAGTCGACGTGCGTCGGCCGGACACCCATCGCCAGCGCTCTGTCGATTTGCGCGCGAAGCTCGAGTTCCACTTCCTTGGCGTCGATGTGCGTCGTTTCCGTCCAGTTCAGGTGAAAGTAACCATTCGAATCCACGAGACTCGGAACCTTGTCCCGGGGAGCCACAGGTCCCCAACGATAGAAAACGCGCTCGCTTGTCAAAGTGAGGTGAAGTCCAAAATCCGCATCCGTGTGCGTCTTCGCATAATCCGCCATCTCCGGAAACCAAGGACAGGGCACCATGATGCTTGCGGATGTGACGAGGCCGGTTTCAAGACCCTTGATCGACGCCGCATTCACCGAATGCGTCATTCCCAGGTCGTCTGCATGCACGATCACAAGCCTCGCATCGCGCGCATAACCGAGTCTTTCCGCTAAAGACTTGCCGACGGTCTGCGCATGCGTCGAGATGGACGTGGTTACGAACAAAAAAAGGGCTACTCCTAGGAATTTGTGCATGTTGATCGAAGCACGTAGAGAAAACTCAATGTTGCGCGGCAGCCGTGGTGGGCGGCGGATTCTTCACATAAGTATTCAGCCAGTTGTTCATCTCCCAGAACATGTGCAGCACCGATTCGCGTCCGGCATAACCGTGTGATTCGAGCGGTAGCAGCACAAAACGCACGGTCGCTCCATGTCCCTTCAACGCGCTAAAAAGCCTCTCGCTCTGAATCGGAAACGTCCCGGAATTATTGTCTGCCTCGCCATGAATTAACAAGATCGGCGTCTTGATTTTGTCGGCAAACGAAAACGGCGAC
>DATEWL010000027.1:0-11086 GCA_035258025.1 Candidatus Acidiferrum sp.
CTCGCCACAATCGCAATTATCGCAATCGGTGGCTTTGCGTATCTGCGCCTGGGTCTGGCGGAAGCGCGCGGCGATTTGCCGCCGTCCAAGTTGGAGAGTCTCCTGATGTCTTCCGCCGTTCATGCCTCGGTCCGCCGCGAAGCGCCGGAAATTCCGAACCCGTTTGCTCCTACCGACGACAATCTCATCGCCGGTGCGAAGCTTTATGTCGATGGGTGCGCCGGCTGCCACGGTATTCCCGGAAAGGCCAAAAAGGATGGAGGCGACGTACTGTTTCCGCCTGTTCCCCAATTGCCCCTGGTGGGCACCGAATACACTGAGGCGCAAATTTTTTGGGTCATCAAACACGGCATCCGCAGAACCGGCATGTTTGCCAACGGCAAGTGGAATACGGATCAGGAAATGTGGACCATGGCCGCGTACATCAAACGTATGCAGTCCCTTCCGCCGCACGTCCAGGAAGAGATGGCTAAACCGAAGACTGCTGCTCCCAGTCAGTAGCTGCAATCACCCTTCCTCTCACAAAGCAAAAAGGGCGGGCGCCGTAACTTCCGGCTAACCCGCCCTTTTCACACTCTGTGCTCTCACCGAAATTCGTCGCCGATCTCTCTAGTTGCGGAACTACGCTCCCGCAGCCTTCAAATCGTCCTTGGCTTGCTTCTCCGCGTTCTTCGTCTCTGCCTTTGCATCGGCTTCCGGCTTCATCGCGTGGATCGCTTTGCTTAAGCTGATCGCTTTATCGCCAGCCGGGCCCTTGCACGAAGACATGTCCGCGCTCGTCTGCACCCCGGTCAGGTTTGACTTCAAGCAGTTGAAATCTAGTCCGACGTTTTTGCTGGCGCGCAGGGCGGCCACGCACTCTTCAAGGGCTTTGAAGTTTTCGCAAGCGCTCTTGGCGTCAGTGTTAGCCGGCAAAACTCCTTGTGCGTGCAAGTTAGCGGTTAATTTCTTATCTTGTTCGTCTTTGGCATCGAGCGTATCGCTGGCCGACTTCGGATCTTTCTTCACCCACTTGATGGGATTCAGCGAGTGCGTGCTGCCGCTCGAACTGCTCGAGGATGCTGACCCCGCGCCCGCTCCCTGCGGTCCTTGCGCGGCGGTTCTGGCCGCACCAAAGGAGACGCTTATCATCGCCACTGCCACAATGAAGACTAGCTTTTTCATTTGCCCTCCGATCACTCTCAGGCCGAACTTTCGAGACCCGGACAGGTCCCGCTCATCAGTAGGCCACGCGGTTCCGTCGGTAGCGAGGCATTGATGGGCGAGTACTCCCCCAATCGGTGACGTTGTCCTTTCGGACAGGGCCTTGAAGAGCGCGCCCAGTTCTCGCCAGGCAGCGCTCGCAACCGCGAAAGAGGACCTACTTGAATTGCTCAAGCTTGCGAGCTATTGGGGTTCGCTGAAGATTCACTTAAACCGAGGGTTTACGAGGAAGTGCTTTGAAACTGTGCCCTCTAATCAGCACTCAGGAATTTGGCCCTCTCAGGAGCGCATTCGCAAATAAATCCCGTAAAGACACATCCCCAATCCGCCGAGAAAAACGACCGGCGACAAGTAAACTGTCACCATAGGATTTAGGGGATAAGGGAGCGTCAGCGCGCTATAGCCACCGGCGAAATAGTGAATCACTGCGCCCAGAAGCATGTACATCAGCCCGCGCCGAACCTCACGGCGGCCATCTCTGCCAGCGCGGGAGGACAAACGAACCTCGGAAACCTCCTCGCGGCAGTAAGGACAACGGTTCATCCGCGCGGGTACCGGCTTTCCGCAGTAAGCGCACGGACGTGAAGCCCCGGCCTGCCCCTGAGAAGGATTCATAACCGCTCCGATCCTCCGCCACCAATAGCGTAAGTATGGGGTCCAGCCCCGTCAAGCGAATCCGCGATCGAAGGTTAATAAGAGGCCTTGCCCGACGGATGGAAAGCAACAACGGCTTCTGAAACCGATTCGTTTGTGCTACATCTAATAAACCAGCTAACGCGGCTCATTCAAAAATGGAAGACATCTCTCAACTCGGCGCCTACGGTATTCTTGGCGACGTGGACCCCGTCCCACCGAGCCTTCTGACCGCTTACCCGGAACAGGCCAAGACCCTGTCGCTGCTTTATGAGGTAAGCCGCGAGCTGACGTCCATCCTCGATCGCGAACAACTGCTCTTTCGCGTCGCCCAGCGCGTCAAGCGTCTAGTCGATTACCATGCTTTTAGCGTGTTGCTCTGGAACGAGGCATCGCAGCATCTTGAGAGCGTATTCACCTTTCGCTATGAAGATCCGCGTCCCGTGCGCCTCCGCATGGCGCTCAACGAAGGCATTACTGGAACAGCCGCTGCCGAGCGCCGCAGCGTACGCGTAAATGACGTAACGAACGACCCTCGCCACGTCACCTGCGAGCTAGGCTTAGACACGGGCTCCGAGCTGGTGATTCCGCTACTTCTACAGGACCGCCTAATTGGCGTGCTCGATCTCGAAACTACTGAGAAGAACGCCTTCACCGAGCAACATGAGCGCATGTTAGCGACGTTGGGGTCCTACATCGCGGTCGCACTCGAAAACGCGCGACTCTACGAAGAGGCGCGCGAGAATCAAGCTCGTCTCCAGGATGACCTCAATACCGCGCGCGAGATTCAGCGCCAACTGCTTCCACATGGCGCGCGCGGTATACCTGGTCTGGATCTCGCCGCGGCGTATGTTCCCGCCCGAGAGCTAGGTGGCGACTTCTACGATTTTCTTCCCTACGGCCAGGGCAAGCTAGCTATGGCCCTGGGGGATGTGTCCGGCAAAGGAACCGCGGCCGCGCTCTATGGGTCGCTGGCTATCGGGACGCTGCGCGAACTCGTTGTGAGCAGCACTTGCAATCCAGCGAGCATGCTGCAAATGCTTAATCGCCGAATGTACGGGGCACGGCTCGATTCGCGGTTCATCGCCATGCTGTTTGCCATCTACGATGCGGCGGCGCATCGCCTGACGCTCTCCAACGCCGGCGGACCTTATCCTTTGCTAGTGCGCGACGGAAGCGCACGCGAAATTCGAGTAGAAGGCGTTCCCCTCGGCCTCTTCCCCGACACCGAGTACGATGAGACGACGATCGATCTTCAAGCCGGCGATATCGTTCTATTTGCTTCCGATGGGATTCTGGAATCGGAAAATGTGCGGGAAGAAGAGTTCGGCTCGAAGCGCTTACATGCGCTCCTGGCGAGTGCAGGTCCTGAGATTTCGGCGAATGAGCTCTCGGAAAAAATAATCGCTGCGACCGACGATCACAGCGGGCCTAGCTCGAACCCCCACGACGACCGCACCCTCCTGGTGCTCCGCGTCACCAGCGAAGGGACCGCCGATTACTCCAAACTTCCCGTCATTTATTAAAGCCATTAAAGACAGGTCTGGAAGTTCTTCAATGTCCTGCGACGGCGGGAACAGCTGCCTGCAGTAGCTCAGGCTTCTTCAGAAGCGGTAGCCACCTCTCACGAACGTCGGCAAATTCCGGCAGATTCTTCTTGGAGATTGGATCGGAAGGCGGCAAGCCTAGCTTTTCGAAGTTCTTGTATTGGCCCTTTTGCAAAATTCGAAAATCGAGATGCGGTCCCGTCGAGAGGCCCGTGCTGCCGACGAGGCCGATGGTCTTTCCGATTTCGACGCGCTCGCCCGCGCGCACGTACATGCGCGACAAATGCAAATACATCGTTTCATAGCCGTTCGAGTGGGCGATGTGCACCATATTTCCTTCGCCGCCCTTTAGCCCCGCGAACAAAACACGGCCGGTTCCAATCGCCTGCACCGGCGTGCCAATCGGCGCGCCATAATCCGTTCCCATGTGGGGGCGAACGGTTTTCAGAATCGGGTGGTAACGCGCAGCGCTGAAGTGCGAAGTGACCGGCGCGGAGAATTTTAGCGGCGAGCGCAGAAACGCCTTCTGCAGTGATTTGCCGTCGGCGTTGTAATAGGCAGGGCGGCCGAATTCGTCATGGAAAAGGAGCGCCTGGTATTTTTTGCCGCCGTTGTCGTACTCGGCGGCAAAAATCTTTCCGTAGCCCGCCGTCTTGCCATTGGCATACTTCTTTTTCTCGAGCAACACCCGGAAGGTATCGCCTTTGCGCGGATCGGTGTAAAAATCCAGGTCGTACCCGAAGATTTGCGCGAGGCGCATCGCGATTTCGGGAGATTCGCTAGCCTGTTCGATGGCGTTGAAGAGAGAATCGTCGAGCTGCCCGGAAACTGCCGTGACTTCTATCTTGGAGGGAATCTCTTTTACTTCGGCGGTGAAGCCAGCATCTGCCGGCACAATCTTCAACATTCGGTCCGGATCGATCTTGTAATCGATCTCGCGCAGGTCCCCTTCGACAGACCGTCCCACGGTGATCGTATTTCCAGCGCGGACCTGCCGCAAGTTAAACGCATGCTGCGCCGCCGAGGAAGCGTTGGATGCATCCTGATGGCTTAGCCCAAATTTCTCCAGTGCTGACGTGAAATTGTCGCGAGCAAGAACTCGCTTCTCCGTCGGAAGAATGAGTTGCGCGCGTATCCACGCCGCCTCTTCCTGGCCGAGCTTCACTTGATGCTCAAACTCAGCCAATGCGGTCAGCCGCAGGCGAAAAACATACGTGAGAACTCCGGCGCCAAAGCACAGCACAATAACCAGCACAATCGCAAAGCGACGATTCACTCTTTCCCCCTGCCACTCGCTAAACCTGCCGGCTCGCTACACCTTACAGAGCCGCTGCCACAAAAGTGCATCCGCAAGCAATGCAAAGCAGATTACCACGAACACTTTTGTACCAAACCATGATTGCAGTCAAACGCGAATCCCATCCCCTGCGTCCAATCGCGTAACCTTCGGAGCCGCCTAACCTCTTGATGAAATTCAGCTCGTTCTCAAGTAGGATGCAGCCATGACTTCAAACGCCTTGTCCCGCCGCTCTTTTCTGGTGATGTCTGCAATGCTGCCGTGGGCGCTGCGATCCCAGGTAGCGGCGCCGATTCCGGTCGGGCTCGAACTCTACTCGGTGCGGAATGCCCTGAAGGATGATCTTGCCGGTACGGTGCGCGCCGTCGCCAAAATGGGCTATCAATGCGTTGAGTTTTACGCACCGTATTTTGAATGGACGGAGAGCCAGACCAAGGATATGCGAAAGCTTTTAGATGACCTGGGCATTCATTGCTACTCCACCCACAACGACAGTTCATATTTGCGTCCTGAAAAGATTTCGCGGGCGCGCGACCTGAACCTGATCTTAGGCTGCAAATATGTGGTGATGGCCAGCTCGCATGAGAAACCCGGACTCGATGGATGGAAAACTGTCGCGGATTCGCTGAACCTCGCGGCCGAAAAGTTGGAGCCATCAGGATTGAAGGCCGGCTATCACAACCATCAAGCGGAGTTCACTCCCAATGGAGGCTTTCTCCCCATCGAAATCATCGCGAAGAATACAAAGGCTTCGGTCATGTTGCAGCTCGACGTGGGCACGTGTATCGAAGCCGGCTCCGACCCTGTGGCGTGGATTCGGGCCAATCCCGGCCGGATTCGCTCGCTTCACCTCAAAGAATGGTCACCGGAAGCCGGGAAAGGCTACACGGTTTTATTTGGTGAAGGCGTTGCAAATTGGAAGGCTATTTTCGAGGCGGCGGAAAGCGTTGGGGGAGTTGAGTACTACCTCATCGAACAGGAAGGCAGCCGGTTCTCGGAACTGGACACCGCAAAGAAGTGCCTCGAAACGTTCCGCGCCACGTACCACTCTTGATTCGTAGCTAGCGTCTTTCGTTTACTTGCCAGAGACGAGTGAATTGAGCGGTGTGGTTCCGGCCGTGGACTCGGCGAAATAATTCTGCTCGCGCAACTTGCGATAGATACGGCCCGCAACCACTGCCGCCATTGGACCTTTGACGGTGCGCGTGTTTCCCCGGAGCAGAACAGCCAGCGCGATTTTCGGGTGAGCTTCATCCGCATACGTCACGAACCAGCCGATGTGCGATGGAGTGGTGTGGTCGTCGCAGGTGCCCGTCTTGCCAAGCGGCGTTTCGTCGCCGCCGTGGTCGAAGCTGGATTTGCCAGTGCCGTAGAGCACGGCGGCCAGCATGCCCTCACGAATTTCCGGAAGAATCGAGCCGATATTCAAGTCGCGTTTCACGCGCGGCGCGAAACTTGCCACGTCTTCCTGCGTGCGCGGATACTGCAGGTAATAGAGCGTTCCGCCATTCGCAAATGCCGCAGCCAGCGCGGCAAGTTGCAGCGGAGTGATCTGAATTCCTTCGCCGTAACTGGACATCCGCGCAACGCCGCCTAGCGCGGGCGGCGCGCTGGGGAAAGCGCCAGGATGCTCTTCCGGCAAGTTGTAGCCGGCGAGTTCACCAAGACCCAGCAGGCGCGCATACTTCGAAACCGTATCAAAACCCATGCGTAGCCCCAGCTGCTCAAAAAACACGTTGTTCGAGTGCGCCATCGCATCGGTCAAATTCATGTACTTCCGGTAACTCACCTTGAGCATGGTGTCGCGCGTGATGACATTTTCTTCAAGCGCGGCAAGAGCGATTGTCGGCTTGATCGTTGAACACGGAATATAGCCATCGCCGAAAGCAATCTTTTGATTTACGACCGTGAGAATGCGCCCGGTGTTCGGATCGACAGCGACTACCGATCCGTTATAGCGCCCCAGAGCTTCGACGACGGCCGCGCGAACGATCGGGTCATCAAACGTCGAAATGTCGGCGCTGGTAGAATCGGCAAAAGTAGGAACGCCGCGGTAACGCGAAGCATATTTGCGGGATTTTGCGCTGGAAGTCAAACCGCCCGGCGCAGCGGGAACCGGCACGGCAAAAAGCGCCGTGACCAGAATTGCGAGAACCGATTTTGCTGCTTTCTTCACTAAACCGCCTTTGGTCCGCGACTTCCCCGAAACTCTCAGGGACGAATACTTACCTCATCCTGTACTTACGGTCAACCTGCATTCACTGCCCGTTTTCTAAATCGTCAAACCTGAGGAGCACCGCACCACCCGAACACCTACTAGTATTGCACTCAAATCACCAAATTATGGGCTTACTCATTTGATGCGACTTAGTAGCCCGGCGTAGTGCCCGTCTTGTTCCGTAGAGAAACATCATCTCTCACGTTGAGACACATTCTAGGCACTCGGGGGATAGTACGCAATAGCTCAGGCGCACCAGTACGTTCGTATGTGCTTTGTTATCAACGACTGACCATCGGGACAGGAGGCTGAATTTAGCTGACCTTGCGTCCGGCAAGGATCGCCGTGCGCGCGTGGAAGAAAAGTCGCCCTGTCGCATCTTGAAACGGCCGTGTGCCGCTTAAGTCGTGCAGACGGTCTTCTTCGAGAAGACGCCGAATTTCCGTTGCGCGTTCTGGTGGGGTTTTCGTGGTCGCCAGCCAGCGCTCCACTTCAGGAGTGAGATCGTCCGCTGTAGTGACAGAATCCGTCTCCAGCCCTGCGTCACGAAAAAGCTGAAGCAGTTCGCTAAGCGCAAGCGTACGGACGTGTGAAGGATCGCGCAGAATTTCCCAGCGGTCTTGATACGCGGCGCGCTCGGGATGTTCGCTGGCGTAAATGTCTTCCACCACAACCGTGCCGCCAGCGCGGCAAACGCGCACCATTTCGCGCAGCACTTGCAACGGCTTCATAAGATGATGCAGCGCGAGCCTGCACACAACTACGTCGAACACTCCATTATCGAAAGGGAGATTTTGCGCATCAGCAGCGCGGAACGAAACATTGCAAATCCCGCGCTCCTTCGTGCGCTCTTTGGCGATCGCCAGCATGGCGTCCGTCAGGTCGACCCCGACGACTTCTCGCGCAGCGCCAGCGAACGCTTCTGCGATGTACCCCGGGCCCGTCGCGATATCCAGCACGCGTTCGCTTCCGGTGAGATGGGCCGCCGCGACCAATCGCCGAATGCGCTCTTCGTCGGTAACCCAGGGATTCGCCGCGAAAGCCTGCGCCTGTGTCGTGAACGATTCTCGAATGACGTCGTTATGTTGCATCACGCAAAAATCTTAGCACAGGCCTCGCACGCGAGCAGACCGCGCCGGGATGCTACCGTGTCGGGCGGGCTTTGTTGGCGTCGGATGCGCCTGACGTGGCGGCTGCTGCTGACGCTTTCATGGGCGGTTTTTCGCCGTGCGCAGTCGCCGGCGCGTGGCCATTGGGACCGTGTGCAGCGGCATTCGAACCGCCGGGAATCGCGATCTCCAGCTTCTTGCGCAGAGCGTTTTCCAGTTTGTCGCGGATATCCTTATTTTCCTTCAGGAAGCTGCGCGCGTTTTCCCGGCCTTGGCCCATGCGTTCTCCGCCAAAACTGAGCCACGTGCCGCTCTTCTCGACCAACCCCTTGTCCACGCCGAGATCGATCAAATCGCCTTCCCGCGAAATCCCTTCGCCATAAACAATGTCGAACTCCGCCTCGCGGAAGGGCGCCGCCACCTTATTCTTCACGACCTTGGCGCGCGTGCGCGAGCCCACGACAACGTCGCCTTCCTTGATCGCCTGGATGCGCCGGATATCGATGCGCATCGACGCATAGAACTTCAGCGCCCGTCCACCAGTAGTAGTTTCCGGATTCCCAAACATCACGCCAATCTTCTCGCGGATTTGGTTAATGAAAATCAGACAGGTCCGCGACTTCGACACAATCGCCGTGAGCTTCCGCAGTGCCTGCGACATCAGCCGCGCCTGCAAACCCATCTGCGGATCGCCCATGTCACCTTCGAGTTCCGCCTTCGGCACCAGCGCTGCGACCGAGTCCACCACAACTATGTCCACACCGCCGGAGCGAATCAGCGTCTCCGCAATCTCCAAAGCCTGCTCGCCGTTATCCGGCTGCGACACGAGCAAATTGTCCACATCCACGCCCAGCTTCCGCGCATACACCGGATCGAGCGCGTGCTCCGCGTCGATGAACGCCGCCTGGCCGCCAAGCTTCTGCGCCTCCGCAATCACGTGCAACGTCATGGTCGTCTTACCGCCCGACTCTGGCCCGTAAATCTCAATCACGCGCCCGCGCGGAAAGCCCCCAACGCCCAGCGCCGCATCAATCGAAAGGCATCCGCTGGGAATTACACTGACGGGCACCAGCACATCCCTGCTGCCCAGGCGCATAATCGCGCCCTTGCCATGATCCTTTTCAATCTGTGATATCGCCGCCGCCAGCAATTTTTCTTTTTCTTCTGTCATTTCGCACCTCGGTAGAGAAAATTAGGAAATTTCATTCGTAGGGGCACGGC
Organism: Candidatus Acidiferrum sp.; assembly: GCA_035258025.1. Lineage (GTDB taxonomy): Bacteria > Acidobacteriota > Terriglobia > Acidiferrales > UBA7541 > Acidiferrum. Next base: position 9,229 of record DATEWL010000027.1, read on the forward strand.
ATGCCGTGCCCGTCCTTGCCTAGCCTTAATCCGTGGCCCAAAACATAGCTGAAGCCTAATAGTAACACTCTAATTATCTTTTCGCCATGCCTTCTTCAAACCAACTCAGGGCCGGCACGCCAACAACCGTATCAGCCCTGGCGCTCGCAACCGTGCTCGGCGACATGCTCCTTCAAGCGGGCGATGGCCATCGCCACCGGCACCGCCAGTTGCCGCTCTTCGGCAGGCTCCAGATTGCGGAGCCGTACCAGCCCCCGCATCCGATCGCGCGCCTCGATGAACTCGCTTTCGAGCCTAGCATGTTCCGGACAACTTATCGCCAGACTCGAAGCCGAATACATCCTGCACCTGTTGAAAACCGCGAACCGCAAATTATCATCAAGGCGAACAAAAAGCAAACACTATTTTTCGCCTTATCTTCGCTCTGTCCGGGTGCGCACTCAGTCGCCACCGATTCTGATGACTTGGCCGGGCTGGATGGATTCGAGCTGCGCAAGGCAATCGGGCACGCGGGGCACGAGATCTTCCAGCAGCACGGACTTTCCACAAAAAATGATAACAGCGATCTTTCGCTTTTCTAGATTCTGTTGGTATTCAAATCCACGATCGACGGTCAGGACAACAACGTCGAATCTTGCACTCTCGGCTGCTGTCAATAGATGACCGTTCTCAAGTCCAGCAAGGCCAGCGTATCGCGCCGTTTGACAATCATGGTCGGGAAAGTACTTGCGAAGTCCTTCGTTCACGCACTCGTCGAGAAGAACCCGCATTCACGCCTTGGCGGACAGAAGCTGCTGTGCCTCTTGCAGCGCCGCGACGGCCATCTCGCGCGAAACGGTAGGATAACCCTCAAGGAATTGTTCGAGGGTGTGCCCTCGTTCTAGCGAGTCAAAGAGGAGTTGAAGGGGAACTCGCGTCCCGCGAAACACCGGCGTACCACTCAGAATATTGGGATTTTTGACGACGACACTATCCGTGGAACTCATTGCCGTCTCCAGTGGGGACAGTATATCACTCCGGGAGGATCAGTCTCGGTTCAGCCAGCGTACGTGTAAAATCCCCGCCCCGCCTTCCTCCCCAACCACCCCGCCGCCACATATTTCTTCAACAAGGGACAAGCCCGATACTTCGGATCACCCAGCCCCTCATGCAAAACATGCATGATGTCCACGCACACATCCAACCCGATAAAATCCGCCAGCTCCAGCGGCCCCATAGGATGATTCATCCCCAGCTTCATCACCGCGTCCACCGCCTCGGGAGTCGCCACGCCTTCCATCACGCAATAAACCGCCTCATTAATCAACGGCATCAACACCCGGTTCGACACAAACCCCGGCGCATCATTCACCGCCATCGGCGTCTTCCCCAGCTTCTTCGCCAACTCCATCGTCGTGGAAAACGTATCATCGCTCGTCTGCAACGCCCGAATCACTTCCACCAGCACCATCATCGGCACCGGATTCATAAAATGCATCCCCACAAATCGGTCCGCCCGTTTCGTCAGCGCCGCCAGCGTAGTCATCGAAATCGAAGAAGTGTTGCTCGCAATAATCACCTCCGGCCGCAAAATCGCATCCGCCTCGCCAAGCACCGCCCGTTTAATTTCAATCTTCTCCGGCACTGCTTCCACCACAAAATCCGCCCCCGCAATCGCGCTCATCTCCGTGACCGGCTGCATGCGGCCCAACACATTCGCCTTCTCCGCTTCCGCCAACTTCCCCTTCTTAATCTCCCGATCCAGATTCTTCCCAATCGTCTCCATCCCGCGCTCAAGAAATCTTTTCTCCACGTCCCGCAAAATCACTTTGTAGCCCGACCGCGCAAACACATGCGCAATCGGGCTACAAAGTGATTT
>DATEWL010000028.1:0-8142 GCA_035258025.1 Candidatus Acidiferrum sp.
AAGTTTCCGTCATCCGCGACTAGCATGCTTTCTTCTCTTCCGTTTTCTCTTCGTTCTCTGTGCAGACTGGGTTAAAAACCAACTTTCAAATCTCTTTCCATTTCTAATACCAGCCAGTCAGAGCGACGTACCTCCACATTCCTTGGGAAACGAGATTTCTTCTCTCCTCAAAAGAAAAAGCGCGGTGTGACCTCTCACGGTCACACCGCGCTAATTTGTGCTCTGCTATCGAACCGAAATACTTACCGTGCTACAGGTCGCTGAAACACCGGCCCCGTGCCAGGTCGCCGCAACACATAGCCCTGCGGCTGCCCATGGGAATGCGTATGCGCATGCCCATTCGAATGGCCGGCACCGATATGTCCGTTGTGTCCGTTGCCGTTGCCATTAGCCGACGCGGGCTGCGGCATCCGCGCCGGATTACCGATAGGGCGGAGAGTAACCGGCACTGCATGGACGTGATCGCTGATCGCCTGCAGCCTCTTAAGAATGGACTGCCATTGTTCCCAATCCAACTGCCTCAGGAACGGCCGCAATCCCTGGATGAACGGATCCTCGAGCAGCGCTTCGCCGTCGGATTCCGGGATAAAGAAGCGGTTCAAGCCTACATTCAGCGCTTCGGAGATTTTCTCAAGTGTGCCGAGACTCGGCGTCATCTGGCCGCTCTCGATGCGGGACAAGTAAGACCGCGACACCTTCGAGCGGGACTGTAGCTGGCTCTGGGTCATCGCGCGCGATTCGCGCAATTGGCGAATACGTTGGCCGATATTCTCGACCGTCTGTTGGTTGGCGAACTTTTCGGACGTGGGCTCAGCGGCTGCTTCCTCCGGAGGTGCCGGTGGAGGTATCAGGAACTCCAAACGCTGAGGCAAGGCGCGCACACATCGGCGGCAGTTTCCCGTGCGCGTCCGGTATTGGACGAGACCACATGTCTTACAGCGAATGACTTCCCTATCCATTTCGAACGAGTTCATCGTTTCTTTTTCTATTTGCACAGACACCGGTACTCCTCGCTGACTTTGTGCGGCGTGCGGATAGTGGGGGGAACCCCGGAACGTCGTTCAGGGGAAGGCAGAAAACTGGCGCGACGGGAGTATCGTGCGAGTAGCCATTTTCTGTCAAGAGTATTTTTGAACTATTTTTGTATATGCAATTCTTCCCATCACATCTCTACGAAAAACCTTCGCTGTCCGTCTGGCCAGTCTCCCTCGGATTCTTTCCCAGCTCCACAATCTATTGTACTCTCTTTCGTGAACCACCATTCCCTTTGGGCCGCCATCGTCACAAGGACGCCTTCGTCGTTGTACGATTGTCAGGGCTCCATTTTGAAACATCAGTTAGGGACTCCATGCCCGAACTCCCCGACATCACTGTCTACATCGAAGCTCTCGAAACCCGCATAATCGGCCAAACCCTCGAAGCCGTCCGAATCGTAAGTCCCTTCCTCCTGCGCACCGCAACTCCTCCCCTCACCGGCGCCTCCGGCAAGAAAGTGCTCCAACTTCGCCGCCTTGGAAAACGCATCTGCATCGGCCTCGAAAGCGACCTTTGGCTAGTTCTCCATTTAATGATTGCCGGCCGCCTTCACTGGCGTGTCACGGCTCCTGGCGGGCCCCACCCCAAAATTTCCCCGCCGCGCGGTCTAGCCGCGTTCGATTTCTCCAACGGCTCACTTCTCTGGACCGAAGCGGGCTCACAAAAACGCGCCTCTCTCCACGTCGTCCTCGGTGAAGGTGGCCTCCGCGCTCTCGATCCCGGCGGCCTCGAAATCCTCGACGCCACGCCCGAGCAGTTTGCCACCGCGCTGCTTTCCGCCAACCACACTCTCAAACGCGCCCTCACCGATCCCCGCCTCTTCAGCGGCATCGGCAACGCCTATTCCGACGAAATTCTCTGGGAAGCCAACCTCTCGCCCCTCGCGCTTACGCAAAAACTCACTGTGCCCGAAATCAAGCGCCTCTTCGAGGCTATCCGCTCCAGCCTCGCGCACTGGACCGACCGCCTCCGCGCCGATGCCGCCGGCAAATTTCCAGAAAAAGTGACCGCTTTCCGCGAAGGCATGGCCGTCCACGGCCGCTACAAACTACCCTGTCCGCGCTGCGGAACCAAAGTCCAGCGCATCCGTTACGCCTCCAACGAAACCGACTATTGCCCCACCTGCCAAACCAACGGCAAACTCCTTGCCGACCGCGCCCTCTCCCGCCTCCTCCGCGAAGACTGGCCCCGCTCCCTCGACGAACTCGACCTCCTCATCTCCAAGCCCAAATAACTCGTTCCCCGTCCCTTCTCAAATAACAGTCCATGCAACGCATCCCATTCCACTTGGCCGTATACTTCGGTTGGCCGAAACTCCGCCGAATGTAGGCGGAAAGGATCAGCAGCGCATGAACATAGTCTCTCTCAACGTCGGCCTCCCTCGCGATGTGCTCTGGCACGGCCGAACAGTAACCACCGGCATCTTCAAAGAACCGGTCGAAGGACGCATCAAACTGCGCAAGCTCAATCTCGATGGTGACCGCCAAGCGGACCTGACCGTCCACGGCGGCGCGCAAAAGGCCGTCTACTGCTACCCAATCGCGCACTACGATTACTGGAAAAAAGAATTGCCGGGCCGGGAGTTGCCAACTGCGATTTTTGGAGAAAATTTCACTACCGAGGGTCTGCTGGAAAGCGAAGTCCATCTCGGCGACCGTTTCTCCGTCGGCTCCGCCGAGTTAGTTGTAACGCAGCCACGCCTTCCTTGTTACAAACTTGGGATACGGTTTCAGTCCGACGACATGGTGAAGCGCTTCCTCGCCAGCGGCCGCGGCGGTTTCTACTTCGCCGTCACCCGCGAAGGGGAAGTCGGCGCCGGCGATGAAATCAAACGAATTGCTCGCGATCCGAACGCTGTCCCTGTCTCGGAAATCACCCGTCTCTACATCGCAAAAAGATTTAACGGTGAAGACATCGCTTCTCTGCGCCGCGCTCTGCAAGTCGACGCATTGCCGGAAATTTGGAAGGGCTACTTCAGCGAACGCCTGCAGAAGACGAAAGCCTGAGAGCAATCCGCTCTCTACCGCTCTGACGGTTTCGCGACCGGCTTCGTCACGTTTTTCGGATCTGACGCTCCAGCCCCGCTCTTTACGGGATACGTCTGGTCATACAACCTCACGATCTCCTCCGTGATGTCCGTCGATGCATACATTACCGGCGTACTCTGTGAGGAGTTGTCTAGCACCGCCCCATACCCGTTGCTCGGCGCGTACTTTCCCAGAACTTCCACCATCCGCCGCCCGATCCGCGCGACCACGTCGCCCTGCGCGTCATTCAGGTCTTCCTGGAATTCGTTTTGCCTTCGCTCCAGTTGCCGCGTGAGTCGCTGTCCTTCCAGCGTCAGCCGTTGTTTCTCTTCGTCGCTAAGTGTGGTTGCTCCCGCAGTCAGCCGCTGCTGTAAATCGTTGATCTTCTTGTTCAGATCCTCCAATTCTTTTCGCCGCGCAAGAAACTCCGTTTCCAGCTGCGCGGAAGCCTGCTTGCCTTCCGAGGTGTTCGCAATCGCCGCGCGCATGTTGATCGCCGCAACTTTCCCCCCCGCCTCCCCTCCATTCGCAGGCTTACCCTGCGCCCACAACCCTGCCGCACCCAATCCACAAACCGCCATCACTACAACTGCTATCTTCCATCTCATCCAGTCCATGCTCTCTCCTTGAAGCCAAGACACCGCAAGCTCCCTAGTTTTTCAGGCGAAAACACACCAGCACCCATTAGGACTTCTGATGCATCTGCCCGCCGAAAGTACCCGCAACCGCGTTGTATTTTTAAGTTGTCCCTACGTCAGTTGATGCGATGCCGACCCCGCCATCACGCGTTGCCTTATCTTTCGTTGTGCAATTCGTCGCCGCTAATTGTTCGGCGGTTCGTTGTGCGGACCTGGGTTCTTCTTGAACGCTTCAATTGCTCTCCCCATGACGCGACAAACTTTCCTACCGCCCACTGGGCCATCACCGCTTTCTCATCGATCAGCAGTGCAAATCGCCCAAGCCCAAGCACGGCCAACGATCGGGACGTTTTCATTGTTCTCCTTCGCACGAACCGTTTTGGCGGCCCACTCTGAATCTCAATCTTTTAGTCTTCTGGAGGTCGTCTCCTTTCTTCTCACAATGCACAACTGCTGCTTCGAATAAGCCAACGCCCGCCCGACGATCTACTCTTGGAACATTCCGTTAACTTTCAACCATGCCGCATTTTCCGCCCACTCTCGGCAGGAGTCGCGCCTCCTGCGCTACACTACTGGCTCCGCCACTGGGAGAAACGCATGCCTACACGCGACGATGCCTGGAAGCTGCTTTGCGAATTCACCGAATCGGAGAGCCTGCGCAAGCACATGCTGGCTGTCGATGCCTGCGTCCGCGCCTACGCGCGCAAGCAGGGCGCCGATGAGGAGCTTTGGGGAATCACGGCGCTGCTACACGACTTCGATTACGAGCGCTGGCCCAACAACGAGCACGCTGCCGACGCGGGGCATCCCGCGGAAGGCGCAAAAATTCTGCGCGAGCGCGGCTACTCCGAAGAAATTGTCCGCGCCATCCTCTCGCACGCGGATTATTCCGGAGTCGCGCGCCAATCGCCGCTCGAGCACACCCTTTTTGCTTGCGACGAGCTCGCCGGCTTTCTCACGGCGTGTTCTTACGTGCGCCCCTCGAAAAGCATCCTCGATCTCGAGGTGGACTCCGTGAAGCGCCGCCTGAAAGACAAGGCTTTCGCCAAGGGCGTGAGCCGCGAAGACGTCCGAAAAGGCGCGGAAGAACTCGGCATCCCCCTCGAAGAGCACATCGGCTTTTGCATTTCCGCGATGCGAGAGGAAGCAGACGCGCTCGGCCTCCGTGGCAACATCGCCGCGCAAGCCGCCGGCTCCTAAATTGCCAGAGGGACTAATTCGGGATCACTCATAGCGCAAAGCAATGAGCGGGTCAACGCGGGTGGCCCGGCGCGCGGGGAGGTAGCAAGCCAGCAGAGCGACGGCGGCCAACAGGATCGTCACGCTGGCAAACGACGCGGGATCATACGCGCTCACTCCATACAGCAAGTGCACGAGGGCGCGCGACAGTCCTAAGGCAGCAGCCAATCCGATCGCGGCTCCAATCAAAAATAATTTGAAGCCCTGCGCAAAAATCATGCGCAGCACTTCGCCTGGCTGTGCGCCGAGCGCGACGCGCACCCCAATTTCCTGCGTACGCTGCGTCACCGCAAAGGAAAGCACGGCGTAGATTCCGAGCGTAACGAGCAAGAGCGCCAGCCCAGCGAAGCCGCTCAGCAACGAAGCCTGCATTCTACGTGACGATAAATTCTCGTCAACCAGATCTTCGAGCTGCATTACACCGGCGACAGGCTGCTCTTTGTCCACGGCCCACACCTGTTGTCGCGCGCTTTCCGCCACCGCCATGGGGTCACCCGAAGTTCGAACGGCGAGATACTCGGGGTCAAAGCCATCGTCCTGCTGCTGATACGGAAAATACATTTCCGCCCTCGCGGGAATATCGAGGCCGGCCTGGTGAATGTCACCGACGATTCCAGCCACGGTAATCCATGGAGACTTTTCGTTGTAGCCTCCGGTTTTGAAGCGTTTTCCGACGGGGTTTTCACCGGGCCAATAATTTCTCGCCAAGGTCTGATTGACGAGCGCGACGAGAGGTTTCCCGAAGCCGTCGCCTTGTTCGAATAAACGGCCTTCGATGAGCCTCATCCCAAGCGCGGCCGCGTAATCCTTGCTGATGATGCGCACGTTCGGAATGCGCGCTTGTCCGGGTGCGGGCTCCGGCTTGCCCTCGATAGTGACGCCCATCGCACCACCCGCATTCGTGAGCGGAATCCAGGTGGTATAGCCGGCCGCAACTACGCCGGGGAGACTCTCCACTTTTGCAAGCACTTGATCGTAAAAAGCAGTTCGGCGGGCGAAAGCTTCGTATTTCTGGTGCGGCAAAGGCGTATGCATCACGAGCACATGATCGGCACGAAAGCCCGGATCGAGGTGATAGAGATTCCGGAGGCTGCGAATCATGAGGGCGCCCCCGGCAAGCAAAACGATGGCGAGAGCAACTTCGCAAATAACGAGAGCATCGCGCAGCCGCTGGCCGCCCGAACCAACGCCGCTTTGGCCGCCGCCCTGTTTCAACGAAGGCGCGAGATGAAATTGCGAAACGCGCGACGCTGGGATGATTCCGAACAGGACGCCGGTCGAGAGAGTGACCGCCAGCGTGAAGAGCAGCACGCGCCCGTCAACACCGGTCCCCGTCATGGGCGCGATGCCCGCCGGAATCAACGTGGCAAGAAATTTTGTTCCCCAGACGGAGAGAAGCAAACCCGCAATGCCCGCAAGCGTCGCGAGCAAGACGCTTTCCGTCAGCATCTGCTGCACAATGCGGCCGCGCGTGGCACCCAGCGCGAGACGCATCGCCAGTTCTCGCCTGCGCCCGGTGGCACGAGAAAGCAGAAGATTTGCGACGTTGGCGCACGCGATAAGCAGAACAAAACAGACGGCTCCAACAAGCATGAGAATGGCGGGACGAACGTCGCCAGCCAGTTCTTCGCGGATGGGCACGGCGAATGCGCCAACCTTGGCGTTCGAGTCGGGATGTTCCTTTTGCAATTGCTGGGCGATCACCGCCAGATCGGCGTTCGCGCTCTGCAGCGCGACTCCAGGCTTAAGGCGCGCAACCACTTCGAGAAAATGACTGCCGTGGTTGGCCAGCTCTTCCTTCGTAAAGTGCTCGGGAGTCCATAACTCCGCCTCGCGGTCCGGAAATTGAAAGCCGCGCTTCATCACCCCGATGACGGTGCACTTCTCATAGTTCAGCGAGATTTCTTTGCCGAGAATTTGCGGATCGCCGCCGAATCTTCGGAGCCAGAGACCACGACTGAGAATCGTCACAGGCGTTGCGCCGGGAACGTCATCCTCCGGGCGAAAGTCGCGACCGAGCTCAGGAGTCACACCCAACACGGAGAAAAGATTTGCAGTCACCTCTCGCCCGGTGAGCTTTTCCGGAAGGCCCTCGCCGGTAAGATTGAACGAACCGCCAAAACCGGTGGCAGCCACGTCGTCAAAGACCTGATTGCGCGTTCTCCAATCTGAGAAATTTCCCGGGGCCGGAGTGTCCTTGGGAAATCCATAGGCCGAAGCGTCTTCCCAAATCATGACCAGGCGATTCGCATCGCGATACGGGAGCGGGCGCACCAGCACAGCGTCGGCAATGCTGAAGATCGCGGAGTTCGCAGAAATTCCCAAGGCCAGAACGGCAACGGCGAAAAACGTAAAGCTGGGACTCTTGCGCAGCATGCGAAGACCGTAGCGGACATCGTTCAGCAAGTTCTCCAGGTAATTCGCGCGGCGGGTGTCGCGACAAGCTTCTTTTACTTGTTCGAGGCCGCCAAATTCGCGGGTTGCCAAGCGGCGCGCTTCCTCCAGTGTCATTCCAGCGGCGAGATTCTCTTCGACTTGGTGCTCAATGTGAAAGCGCAGCTCCGAGCCAAGTTCCTGCTCGGCGGTGTTCCTTCGCAGAACTGAGCGGAGCCAGTTCAAAACGTTTTGAACCCGGCGCATGGCGCGTTCCTCCTTAGACGGTCTTCAGCACCAGCCCGATCGCCGATGAGAGGCGTTCCCAGTTCGATTCCTCAGACCGGAGATATTTCTGACCCGCGCGTGTAAGGGAATAGTATTTTGCTCGGCGATTATTTTCCGATTCGCCCCATTTAGCCTGAATCCAGGCTTGCTGTTCGAGACGGTGCAGCGCGGGATAGAGCGCGCCTTGATTCACTTGTAGGACATTGTTGGAGACCCGTCGAATACGCTGAGCAATAGCCCAGCCGTGCATCGGCTCAAGGGCGATAGTCTTGAGGATCAGCAGGTCTAAAGTGCCTTGGACGAGGTCGGTGGGCTTGGTCATTACGGCTCCCCTTAGTTACTGACAGAGATTATGCGAGCACTCCTGTCAATAAGCAAGGGGAAGGATAAGCGGGAGCAAAAGAAGGGAAGAATCGAGCACTGGATTTCATATTCGAATCGAAGTCAGGGTAAAATGAAGGAGTAATGCTGACTCAGATCAAAGGTGCAGATGCCGCTGCGATCGGCCGGCCGCGGCGGAAGACTTACGGCGTGCGCGTTGG
>DATEWL010000029.1:0-4728 GCA_035258025.1 Candidatus Acidiferrum sp.
CCATTTTTGGAATGCTCTCGCTTTCTACGGGGTGCTTAGCTGCTCCACTTGTCTTGCGCAGAGTCCTGCGCCTTCGAACTCTCCGGGGGCAAGTCCGGCCCCGGCAACCTCGCCGACACAGCCGCCGGAAGCAACTGCCCCTGCAGCGGCTGATGTGAAAAAGGCCAAGAAAGTCTGGACGAATGAAGACGTCAACGGATTGACCGGCCCAGTTTCGGTCGTGGGAAATTCGAAAAATCTGGGGAAAGCGGGATCCGGCACAAAAGCGGACCCACAATACGTCGCGAACACGCGCAAGGAACTTGCAAAGCTGCGGTCTCAACTGGATGACGCGGACAAGCAGCTTACGGATCTTAAGGATTTCAGCGAAGGGAAGGCGCCAACCACTTCCAGCGGCTATCAGATCAATAAAGGCTACAACCGAGAGCCGGTGGATCAGCAAATTACCGGCTTGCAGGATAAGAAGAAGCAGCTTCAGGACAAGATCGACGCGCTACTCGATGAAGCGCGAAAGAAGGGTGTGCAGCCGGGCGACCTGCGGTAGCCGATCCTGCGTTCTTATAATGAACCGGGCCAGTTTCGCTAATCTCTTCGACAACGGTTTCAGGGCGCTGTAAAATTTGCAGGCCCGATTGGTGCGGGCAACTATGGGCCGCCGTTGGCACGCGTTTCGAGTCGTCCCCCTCCTCTTTATTCTGATTGTTGCGGCATGGCTCGCTTCGTTCGCTTTTACTTCTCCAGCTGCGCAGAGCACTGGCTTCGATCTCGCGGGAAATCCAGTTGATCCGCTCAAATTGGCCGGCGGGAAGGTAGTCGTGCTTGTGTTTGTGCGGACGGATTGCCCGGTTTCCAATCGCTATGCGCCGACAATCCAGAAATTAAGTGCAGAACACGCGAGTAAGGTGGCGTTTTGGCTGGTTTACCCGAGTAAATCGGAATCCGCGGAAGTGATACGCAAGCATGAACGGGAGTACGGCTACAAGATTCCGGCGCTGCGCGATCCGCAACATGCGCTGGTGAGAGAGAGCCAAGTGCAGATTACACCGGAAGTCGCGGTGTTTGACGCCGGCCAGCATCTGGTCTATCACGGCAGGATCGATAACCTCTACGAAGATATTGGGCGTGCGCGCAGCGCCGCCACAACGCATGAGTTAGAGGACGCGATTGCTGCGGCGCTGAGCGGCAAGAGTTTGGATGTGGGCGCTACTCATGCCGTGGGATGCTACATTTCGGACCTGGAATGACGCGCGCGCCGCAAACCCTTTCTGGATTTTTGCTTGTTCTCGCCGTTGCATCCGTTGGATTTGCAGCGCACCACTCCACCGTCGCGCGCCAATCATCGCTGAAGCCTTCAACGGCGCAGGCGCAAGTCACCTTCAACCGCGACATTGCCCCGATTGTTTTTCGCAATTGCGCGCAGTGCCATCATCCCGGCGAGGCGGGGCCCTTTCCGCTGCTCACCTATGCGGACGTAAAAACGCACGGGCGGCAGATTGCTTTCGTCACAAGCAAACGCATCATGCCGCCGTGGCTTCCCGAGCAGGGCGAGTTGAAATTTGCGGACGAGCTTCGCTTGTCTAACAAGGAAATCGCGACGATTCAAACATGGGTGGACCAGGGCGAGATCGAAGGCAGTCCGTCCGACCTACCACCTCAGCCCGCCTTTAGCGCGGGCTGGCAGTTGGGCAAGCCGGATGTGATCGTTCGAGCCACGAAACCGTATTTGCTTCCTGCGAGCGGCAGCGATTCGTATTGGAATTTTGTGTTTCGAACACCTGTGCATCGCTCGCGATGGCTGAAGGCAATCGAAATCCGGCCCGGCGATAAACGGCTCGTGCACCATGCGAACGTTTTGGTGGACCGCGAAGAGTCCGGGCGCAGGCTTGAAAAAGAGCCCGGGGCAGGATTTGGCGGGATGGAACTCATCATTGAATCGGAAGCGTTTGATCCGGACAGCCATTTTCTTTTCTGGAAGCCGGGCTCCTCGCCATACGTCGAGCCGGACGGCATGGCGTTGCGGCTGGACAAGAACACCGATCTTGTTTTGAACACGCATTTCCAGCCTTCTGGAAAGCCGGAACTGATTCAGCCAACACTAGGGCTTTACTTCACGGACAAGCCGGCGACGATGCATCCCATCCTGCTGCAACTGGATAACGACCGCATGCTGGACATTCCGCCTGGCGAGAAAAACTTTCTAGTTTCCGACGACTTCACTTTGCCCGTGGACGCCAGTGTCTTAGCTATTTATCCGCATGCGCACTATCTGGGAAAAGATATGCTAGCAATCGCGATCTTGCCGGACGGCACGAAGAAAACGCTGATTCACATCGGGAACTGGGACCTGAATTGGCAGGCCGTCTATCGGTATGCCGAGCCCGTGGACCTCCCAGCGGGCACTACGATTTCCATGCGCTTTACGTATGACAACTCGGCGGATAATATTCGAAAGCCCAACCAGCCGCCGAAACGCGTGTTAGCGGGTAATCGCGCTAGCGACGAGATGGCACATTTGTGGCTACAGGTTTTACCTAAGGAATCGTCCGACGTAACTGATCCGCGCGTGGCGATTCAGGAAGCGCTGGCATTGCACCACATTAAGAATAACCCCGAGGATTTCGAGGCGCACTACAACCTCGCCGCTCTCTTTCAAATGAAAGGAAATTTTTCCGGCGCGGTTTTGCAATTCACGGAGGCTGTTCGAATTCGTCCCGCTGACCCGACAGCCAACAACGCGCTAGGGGCCGTGCTTTTGGCCAGCGGCAACGTGGACGGAGCCATTGCCTATCTGAATATCGCCCTCGCGAGGCGGCCAGATTATTTCGATGCGCACTACAACCTCGGGAACGCGCTGGCGTCGCAGGGCGACTTTCCGGGAGCGCTACTGCATTTCCGCGCCGCGGTGCGATTGAACCCGCAGGATGCAGGCGCCGAAGCAAATCTGGGCAGCGCGTTGGCGGAGACCGGAAACTTGAAAGAGGCTCGTCTGCATTTCGAACGCGCCCTGCAAATCGACCCGAAAAACGAACTGGCCCGCGAAAACCTCGAACAATTGAACCGCGACTCGCAAGAGCATCCAAACTAGCGCTGAGCCGGCGGAACCGCCAGCCAACTTTTCCATGCATTTTCGTCGTCAAAGCGTCCAGGCTGCTATTATTCCCGGGCACTTAGGGCGTTTGCCGCACAGGCCACGCAACATTTTCAGTGTGAAGGTGTTTCGTAAAAACATCGATCGCCGAAATCATGAAACACGCGCCGCCCAGTTTCGTGTATCGCAACGCGCTTCTCGCCGTCTTGATCCTCGCTTTAGCCTTCGCGATGGCAACGGGCGGAACTTCGCACAGCCTCTCACCAAAGGACCGCGAGCAAATATTTGAAAAAGTCTGGAGAGACGTCGACGAGCATTATTACGACCCGGAGTTCGGCGGGGTGAAGTGGCAGGAAGTTCACCAGCGTTATTTGCCGCTGGTGCAGGCGGCCAAAGATGACAAGGACTTTTATTCGATCGTGGACCGCATGACCGCGGAGCTGCATGACGCACACACACGTTTTAGTTCACCGGAGCAATGGGAAAATCGCAAGAAGCATCAGGGCGTGAGCATCGGTTTCCGGGCAGGCTATGTCGAAGACAAAGTCGTCGTGCTGGACGTTTTCCCCGACAGCAATGCTGCGCACGCGGGCATCCAGCCCGGAATGACGGTGACTGCGCTGGATGGACAACCGATTGCGGAACGCTTGGCCGAAGCGACACCGAGAGTGTTGCCCTCCTCCACCGAACGCGTAACCAAGCTCCGCATCCTCAGCACTGTACTTGCCGGTTCGCTCGAGACCCCATTTGCCGCGAGTCTCGAGGGCGCTAATGGCTCCTCTTTCGACGTCAAATTTGCGCGGCAAACGCTTTCTACGGAACCTCGCGTCACGGCAGCAAGGTTGTCATCGGGCTTCGGATACATCCGTTTCGATGAGTTTCATCCTTCCTTGGTGAAAGACTTCAAGGCAGCTGTCGGGAATCTGCGCGCTACTCAGGGGCTGATTCTGGATCTTCGCCGCAACCGCGGCGGCGTTGGAGCTACGTTGGAAGCCATGGCGACACTATTCTTCGACAGCAAAACCCTGTTCGAACGGAGAATGAGCAGAAAACAGGTTACAGCTTCCGAGCGCGACGGTCACCGAACCGAAGAGACGCAGGTATTCGTCGGCAGGAACGGAGCGCAGATCTATTCTGGCCCGGTGGTGATTCTCGTGAGCGAATATTCCGCCAGCGCAACGGAAGTGTTTTCCGCCGGCATGCAAGATTCCGGGCGCGCGAAGATTGTGGGCAGTCCATCGTGCGGCTGCGTGCTGGGTATCACGCATGACAGAGTCATGAAAGGCGGCGGAGTGCTGGAGATCAGCGAGGTTCTCTGGTTTTCTCCGAAGGACCGCAAGCTCGAGGGCGAAGGGGTGATTCCGGATAGAGTGGCCGTGCCAACGATTGCTTCGCTGCGAGAAAAGCGTGACTTGGTTTTAGAGGCAGGCGAAAAAATGCTGCAAGAGCTGGCGGCTGCAAGGCAAGCCGCGTCATCCCGCTGACGCGTCTCGCCACTCCCGAGAATTGCGACGGACTACTCCAAACGCAGAGCACGCATGGGATCGATAGACGCGGCGCGCCACGCCGGCAAGACGCAGGCAATCCCAGCAACGAGAAAAAGAATGGAAGCGGCGACGATCAAGGTCACTGGATCGCGC